>NZ_JAPFCE010000030.1:0-61848 GCF_026240895.1 Pseudomonas sp. DCB_AW | reverse complement strand
TGCGAAGAGGCCGGTAATAACACCCACATAGGTGGTGGTTTCTCCGGCCTCTTCGCAGCACAAGGCTGCTCCTACAAAAGCCATGCTAATTGCACCTGCAGCTTTATCACTGCATGAAGCCTTCCATGAAGTCTGCAAGCGAGCTGGCCAGGCGCCGCCTCCAAGGCGCGCTGGCGGGGTTGGCGAGGGTTCGGTCCTCGTGCACGAAGCTTTGGATGATCGCGTTGTAGCCCAGCCAACGGCAGGGCTCGGCCGGCCAGGTGGCCAGGCTCGACAGCGGACGGTTGTCGAGCACCCAGGGTTGTGCGGTCAGTGCGTTGTGCTGGTTGAGAATCAGCGCAGCCAGGGTGCGCCCGCCGAGGTTGGTGGCACCGACGCCTTCGCCGCCGTAGCCGCCGGCCAGGGCAATACCGCGTTGGCGGTCGCACAGCATGTGCGGGCGGAAGCGCCGGGCCATGCCCAGGTTGCCGCCCCAGGAATGGGTGATGCGCACATGCTTGAGCTGGGGGAACAGCTCGCTGAATAGGTAGCGGCGCAGGTCAACTTCGGCATCGGTCAGGGTGAAGTCTTCGCGTAGCCGGCCACCGAAGCGGTAGCCGCCGCGGGCGCCGAACACCAGGCGATTGTCGGCCGTGCGCTGGCCATAGGTAACCTGGCGGCTGCTTTCGCTGAACGCCTGGCCCTGGCTCAGGCCGATCTGCTCCCAGGTCGATTCCGGCAGTGGCTCGGTGGCCACCAGCAGGCTCTGCACTGGCAGTTGATGCTTGCCCAGCGGTGGCAGGCTGGCGGCGTAACCTTCCACAGCGGGCACCGTCCACTGGCAGCGGATGCGTGCCAGCGGGGTACGCACTTCACCCGGCTGCCAGTCGATGGCAGGGGTGTTCTCGTAAATCGGCACGCCGAGGTTTTCTACCGCCCGGGCCAGGCCGCGCGCCAGCTTGGCCGGCTGGATCGTTGCAGTGTGCGGGCTGTAGATCGCACCGTAGGCGTTGCTGACCCGCAACTGGGCGTCCAGCTGCTCGGGGCGCAGCCAGCGGTAGTCATCCTCGGTCATGCCCTGGCGATAGAGGTCGTCCAGGTAGGCGCGCAGGCTGCGCTCCTGCTCGGGGTAGCGGGCAGCGCAATACAGCACGCCACCTTTGCGGTAGTCGCAGTCGATGGCTTCGCGTTGCAGCACGGCGTGCACTTCATCGGGAATGCCGTGCAGCAGGTCGATGCTGGCACGGCGTTGTTGCGGCGACAGGCTGGCCAGCAGGCGGTCCTCGCCGAGCAGGTTGCCCATCAGCCAGCCGCCATTGCGCCCGGAGGCGCCGAAGCCGGCGATGTTGGCCTCGATCACCGCGATGTTCAGCTGTGGCACCTGGCGCTTGAGGTAGTACGCGGTCCACAGGCCGGTATAACCGGCGCCGATGATGCACACGTCAACGTCGAGGTCATCGCGCAGTGCCGGGCGCGCGTGCAGCGGCTCGTCGAGCTGGTCCATCCACAGGCTGAGCGTGCGCAGGGGTTGCATCGGGTTCGGCTCCACATCGGTCAAGGTCTGTGGGCGATCCTAGTGCTGTCAGCCAGCGGCTGTCTTACGTGCGTGCACGCAGAGAAATTTGCTTGAGGTAGGCCTTGGGCGTGAGTCCGGTGTTTTCGCGGAAGCACTTGTAGAACGCCGACAGCGAATTGAAGCCCGCGCTGAATGCCAGATCGTCGATCGGAGCCTGGGCAGTGTCGTCGTCCAGGCTGGCCATCAGGTGCTGCAGGCGCGCCTGGTTGACGTAGCGGTAGAAGCTTTGGCCCAGCACCTGGTTGAGCAGGTAGGAGATCTGGTTGCGGCTGTAGCCGCTGGCATCGGCGACCTGTTGCAGGTCCAGTTCCGGGTCGAGGTAGGGGCGTTGACGCTGAAAGTAGTGCTCAAGGTCCTGGGCCATGGTCGACAGCTGGCGCGGCGAAAGCCCGAGGCGGCTGGTGGCCGGTCGCGGGCCGGCGTTGGTCAGGCCCTTACCCTGTTGTCGCACCAGCGTGGCGTATTCGTTGACCCGCCAGATCAGGCCATCCTTGACGGTGATGGCCTCGCTGGACTGGAACGCGACCAGGCCTTCGCCGCCTTGCACGGTGACTTGGTACTGGATGAAAGCTGTGCAGCCATCGACGCGAATACGGTCGCTGTGGACGATATCTTCACCCGCCTCACGTGGCAGGCTGGCGCGCACATAGTCGCGCAGGCCGTTGAAGCCGAGCACGCGGTTCTGGAAGAAGTCGTGGTACCGCACGTCTGGGTGATACAGCGCAATGACGCCGTCGAGGTCGCGGTGCTTCCAGCACAGGTGATAGCGCATCACGGTTTCGGCGGTGATGGGCGTCTGTTCGGGGCCGTCGGCAGGGGGGGTAGAACGCATTGGCAAATAGTGCCGGTGGCAGTGGCGGTAGGCAAGCCAGTGGGCGCGGCCAGAAGACATTGCATAAACCCTGAGCCTGTACGAGCAAACCGGGTGTTTTGCACGACTCCAGGAAACGTGTTTGAGCTAACCCGTTGATTCGCTTGAAAGTCATTTTTTGACACATGTGGCACGGCCTCTGCACCGATCATCACGCGACTGGTCCCGATGCTCACAATAAAGGCGAAAAACCATGATCCCCTCTGCCGAATATCCGTATGTCGATTCCCAGAATCGTTCAGGCGTGTCCTGGGCGGCCATCTTCGCGGGTGCCGCTGCTGCTGCCGCGCTGTCTTTGATCCTTGTGGTGCTCGGTGCGGGGCTTGGCTTTGCCGCCACTTCGCCCTGGGCAGATGAAGGCGCCAGCGCCCAGACCTTGGGCGTGTCGGCGATCATCTGGTTGTTGTTGACGCAGATTCTCGCTTCAGGCCTGGGCGGCTATATCGCCGGCCGGCTGCGGGTGAAGTGGGCCAATCTGCATGGCGATGAAGTGTATTTCCGCGACACGGCCCATGGCTTCCTCGCCTGGGCAGTGGCCACGCTGGTTGCGGCCATGCTGATCGTTGGCACCGTCGGTGGTTTGGCCGGTGCGGGCGTGCAGGCCGGGGCGACGGCGGTTGGGGCGGCTGCGAGCATGGCGCCCAAGCCTGATGCCAATGGTTACTTCGTCGACAGCCTGTTCCGTAGCGATGGCCCGGCAGCGGTCAGCGACGATGCTGCCAATGGCGTAGCGGCGCGCATCCTGGCCAAGTCCATCGCGCAGGGTGGCACGCTGGCTGAAGGTGACCGCGCGTATCTCGCGCAATTGGTGGCCCAGCGTACCCGCTTGAGCCAGGCGGAAGCCGAAGCACGGGTAGATGAAGTGTACGCCCAAGTGCAGCAGGCCAAGGTGCAGGCAAAACAGGCGGCTGATACGGCGGCCAAAGTGGCGGCCTGGACCGCGCTGTGGACCTTCGTTGCGCTGCTCTGCGGTGCGTTCTTTGCCAGCCTGGCTGCGTTGTTCGGTGGCCGTCAGCGTGATCGCGTGCTGTGGCTGGAAGGCGAAGGCGTGGGCTACACGACCCATCGAAGCATTCAACGTTAAGGAAGGAGAAACAACATGCGCTCATTACTGCTGTGGATGCTTGGGGTACCGATTCCGGTGATCATCCTGATCGCGATATTCATGCATTGAGACGATGGGGCCGCTTTGCGGCCCTTCGCGGGGCAAGCCCGCTCCCACAGATCTCACACTGTTCTTGAGGGCAGTGTGATACCTGTGGGAGCGGGCTTGCCCCGCGAAGAATGTCACACCGACCTAGAGAAATTGCTCTGCATAATGGCAGGCAACTTGCCGGGTTCCCACTTGCCTGAAGGCCGGCACTTCAACAGCACACCGCTCCGTCGCATACGGGCAACGCTTGTGAAACGCGCAGCCATCCGGCGGGTTCAACGGGTTGGGTAATTCCCCCGCAATGCGAATCTTAGGCTTCAACGGGTCTGGATGAATCGCCGGCGTTGCCGACAGCAATGCCTGGGTATAAGGGTGCAGCGGCTTCTCGTAGATATCCGCCTTCGGCCCCATCTCCGCCGGCCGCCCCAGGTACATCACCAACACCTGATCCGCCACATGCCGCACCACCGCCAGGTTGTGCGAGATGAACACGTAAGCGGTGTTGAACTCCTTCTGCAGGTCCATGAACAGGTTCAGCACCTGTGCCTGGATCGACACGTCGAGTGCAGAGGTCGGCTCGTCCGCCACCAACACCTTGGGCTGCAGCATCATGGCCCGGGCCAGGGCGATACGTTGGCGCTGCCCCCCCGAAAACATGTGCGGGTAGCGCTGGTAGTGCTCGGGTCGCAGGCCGACCTGCTCCATCATCTTCTGCACTTTCTCGCGCCGCTCGGCCTTGCTCAGCGAGGTGTTGATCAGCAAAGGCTCGGCCAGTTGGTCGCCGATCTTCTGGCGCGGGTTCAGCGAGGCATACGGGCTTTGGAAGACCATCTGCACATCGCGGCGCAGTTGCTTGCGCTCGGCCTTGCTGGCGCCTGTGACCTCGGTGCCGGCGATCTGCAGCGAGCCGGAGGAGGGCTCTTCGATCAGGGTCAGGGCACGGGCCAGGGTCGATTTGCCACAGCCGGATTCACCGACCACAGCCAGGGTCTTGCCGGCCTCCAGCTCGAACGATACGCCATTGAGCGCACGCACCAGGGCATGGCCCTTGAACAGGCCGCGGGATACTTCGTAATGGCGAGTCAGCTCGCGGGCAGTAAGTACGACGGCCATCACGCCACCTCCTGGTTCAGCGGGTAGAAGCAACGCACCAGGCTGTGTGCCTGGGGGGCGAGGGGCGGGCGCTGTTGCCGGCAGTTGTCCTGCACGTACGGGCAACGCGGCGACAGCAAGCAACCTTGTGGCCGGTCGTAACGGCCAGGGACGATGCCGGGCAGGGTGGCCAGGCGCTCGGCGCCCAGGCTGTGCTCGGGGATCGCCGCCAGCAGGGCTTCGCTGTAGGGGTGTGCGGGGACGTCGAACAGCTCGGGCACCTGGCCCACTTCTACCGCTTGCCCGGCGTACATCACACACACGCGGCGGGCGGTTTCAGCCACTACGGCCAGGTCATGGGTAATGAGAATGAGCGCCATGTTGCGCTCTTTCTGCAGGTTGACCAGCAGCTCCATGATCTGCGCCTGGATGGTCACGTCGAGGGCGGTGGTGGGTTCGTCGGCGATCAGCAGCTTGGGTTCGCCGGCAATCGCCATGGCGATCGCCACGCGCTGGCTCATGCCGCCAGACAGCTGGTGCGGATACGCGTCCAGGCGGCTTTCCGCGGCGGGGATTTCGACCTTTTTCAACAGTTCCAGGGCCCGCTGGCGCGCAGCCTTGCCCTTCAGGCCCAGGTGCTGGCGCAGCACTTCTTCAATCTGGTAGCCCACGGTGAAACTCGGGTTGAGCGCGGTCATCGGGTCCTGGAAGACCATGGCGATGTCCTTGCCCACCACCTTGCGCCGCTGGCGGCCGCTGAGCTTGAGCATGTCGGTGCCGTTGAACGTCATGGTATCGGCGGTGATGCGCCCGGGGGCGTCGATCAGGCCCATCAGGGCCATCATGGTCACGGATTTGCCCGAGCCAGACTCGCCGACGATGGCCAGGATCTCACCGGCATCCACGGCCAGGTCCAGGCCGTCCACCACCGGTACTGCATGGGCGTCGCCGAAGCGCACATTGAGGTTGTTGATCTGCAACAGTGACATGGCGTTCTCCTCAGGCGGCGTTCTTGAGTTTCGGGTCCAGCGCATCGCGCAGTCCGTCGCCCATCAGGTTGATTGCCAGCACGCTGAGCAGAATGGTCACCCCCGGCAGGCTCACCACCCACCAGGCCCGCTCGATGTAGTCGCGGGCCGAGGCCAGCATGGTGCCCCACTCGGGAGTGGGCGGTTGCACGCCCAGGCCGAGGAAGCCCAGGGCCGCGGCGTCGAGGATCGCCGAGGAGAAACTCAAGGTGGCCTGCACGATCAGCGGCGCCATGCAGTTGGGCAGCACGGTGACGAACATCAGCCGCGGCAAGCTGGCACCGGCCAGGCGGGCGGCGGTGACGTAGTCGCGGTTGAGTTCGCCCATTACCGCGGCGCGGGTCAGGCGCACATAGGCAGGCAACGAGACGATGGCGATGGCGATCACGGTGTTGATCAGGCCAGGGCCGAGGATGGCGACGATGGCCACGGCCAGCAGCAGGGAGGGCAGGGCCAGCATCACGTCCATCAGGCGCATGATCGAGGGGCCGAGGAAGTTCGGGAAGAAGCCGGCCAGCAGGCCCAGCAGAATCCCTGGGATCAGCGACATCACCACCGACGACAGGCCGATCAGCAATGACAGCCGGGCGCCCTGGATCAAGCGCGACAGCAGGTCGCGGCCCAGTTCGTCGGTGCCGAGGATGAACTGCCAGGTACCGCCTTCGAGCCACACCGGCGGGGTCAGCAGGAAGTCGCGGTACTGCTCGCTCGGGTCATGCGGTGCGACCCAAGGGGCGAACAGGGCGCAGAACACCACCAGGCACATGAAGGCCAGGCCCATCACCGCGCCTTTGTTGCGCGAGAAGGCGTGCCAGAATTCCTTGTACGGCGAGGGGTAGAGCAGGCTTTGGTCCACCGGGCTGGCCGGTGCGACGGATTTTGCAATCGGGCTAGTCATGGCGAAGGCCTCAGCGCTGATGACGGATGCGTGGATTGGCCAGGCCGTAGAGGATGTCCACGACGAAGTTGACCAGAATCACCAGGCAGGCGATCAACAGGATGCCGTTCTGGACCACGGGGTAGTCACGGGCACCGATGGCTTCGATCAGCCATTTGCCGATGCCCGGCCAGGAAAAGATGGTTTCGGTCAGCACGGCGCCGGCCAGCAGTGTGCCGACTTGCAGGCCGAACACGGTGAGCACCGGGATCAGCGCGTTACGCAGGCCGTGCACGAACACCACGCGGGCGGGCGACAGGCCCTTGGCGCGGGCGGTGCGAATGTAGTCTTCGCGCAGTACTTCGAGCATTGACGAGCGGGTCATACGGGCAATCACCGCCAGCGGAATGGTGCCCAGGACGATGGCCGGCAGGATCAGGTGCATCACCGCATCCTTGAACGCGCCTTCTTCGTCGCTGAGCAGGGTGTCGATCAGCATGAAACCGGTTTTCGGCTCGATGTCGTAGAGCAGGTCGATGCGCCCGGACACCGGCGTCCAGCCCAGGCTGACCGAGAAGAACATGATCAGGATCAGGCCCCACCAGAAAATCGGCATGGAGTAGCCAGCGAGCGAGATGCCCATCACCCCATGATCGAACAGCGAGCCCCGCTTCAGTGCCGCGATCACCCCGGCCAGCAGGCCGACGATGCCGGCGAACAGCAGGGCGGCGAAGGCCAGCTCCAAGGTGGCGGGGAACAGGGTGAGGAATTCGGTCCACACGCTCTCGCGGGTACGCAGCGATTCGCCCAGGTCACCCTGGGCGAGCTTGCCCACATAGTCCAGGTACTGGACCGGCAGTGGCTTGTTCAGGCCCAGGCGCTCCATGGCCTGGGCGTGCATTTCGGGGTCGACCCTGCGCTCGCCCATCATCACTTCCACCGGGTCGCCGGGGATCAGGCGTATGAGCGCGAAGGTGAGCAAGGTGATACCGAAGAAGGTCGGGATCAGCAGGCCCAGGCGCCGGGCAATAAAACTCAACATTGTCGGGGTTACCTCTTCAGGCCAGGCGGCAGTCAGCACGCCACGGCAGTGCCGCCGGTCCCCGTGTGGGCTGCCGGCGGTCGTTGTTTTTCTACTTCACCCGGGTGGTGGCGAAGTTGTTGTTGGTCAGAGGGTTGATCACGTAACCCTCCACGTTGTCACGCATGGCGGTAAACACCTTCGGGTGGGCCATGCTGATCCAGGGCTGGTCGTCATCGTACACCTTCAATGCCTCGCTATAGAGCCTTGCACGCGCGTCGTTATCGATCACCTCGCGGGCTTGGGTGATCAACGCCTGGAATTTCGAGTTGCACCAGCGCGCGTAGTTCTCGCCATTTTTCGCCGCCTCGCAGCTGAGCAGCGGTGTGAGGAAATTGTCCGGGTCGCCGTTGTCGCTGGCCCAGCCGGTGGACACCAGGTCGGCTTCGCCTTTTTTTGCCCGGCGCAGCATCTCGGCCCACTCCATGACGCGGATGTCGAGCTTGATGCCAACCTTGGCCAGGTCTGATTGCAACATCTCGGCCGACAGCCGCGGGTTGGGGTTGGTCGGGCCGCCGCCGTTGCGGGTGAACAGGGTGATGACCGTACCCTCCGGCACACCGGCCTCCTTGAGCAGCGCACGTGCCTTGTCGAGGTCGCGGGGCGGGTTTTTGTTGTCGTGGTTGAAGCCGATCATTGACGGCGGGTAGGGGTTGATACCGACCAGGGCGTTGCCTTTGCCGAACAACTGGTCGACGTGGCTCTGGCGGTCGAAGGCCATGTCGATGGCTTTGCGCACCCGCACATCGCTGAGGTATTTGTGCTCGGTGTTCATGGCGATGTAGCCGGTAACCAGTGCTTCGGTGTTGGCGATCTTGAGCTCAGGGTCAGCCTTGATCGACGGCACGTCCTCGGGCTTGGGGTACAGCGCCACCTGGCATTCGTTGGCGCGCAGCTTCTGCAGGCGGACGTTGCTGTCGTTGGCGATGGCAAAGATCAGGGCATCGGCCGGTGGCTTGCCACGGAAGTAGTCTGGGTTGGCCTTGTAGCGGACCTGTGCGTCCTTGCTGTAGCGCTGGAAGATGAACGGGCCGGTGCCGATCGGCTTGCTGTTGAGGTCGCCTGTCTTACCGGCCTTTAGCAACTGGTCGCCGTATTCGGCGGAGTAGATCGAGGTGAAACCCATGGCCATGTCACGCAGAAACGGTGCTTCCGGGCGGGTGAGGGTGATCACCACGGTGTGATCGTCAGTCTTGTCTACCGACTTGAGCAATTTGCCAAAGGCCATGCTTTCGAAATACGGGTAGCCGACGCTGGTCTTGTCGTGCCAGGGGTGTTGTGGGTCCAGTTGGCGGCGCAGGCTCCACAGCACGTCGTCGGCATTGAAGTCGCGGCTGGGCGTGAAGTAGTCGGTGGTGTGGAACTTCACCCCCTGGCGCAGGTGGAAGGTGTACGTCAGGCCATCAGCGGAGATGTCCCAGCGTTCCGCCAGTGCCGGCTGGATGTCGGTCGTCCCGGGGGTGAAATCGACCAGGCGGTTGAACAGGGTTTCGGACGAGGCATCGAACGTCACGGCCGTGGTGTACTGGACGACATCGAAGCCCTCGGGGCTGGCTTCGGTACACACCACCAGCGGCTTGGCCGCAAGCGGCGCGGCGCTGCCCAGGATGAGCGCTGCCAGGGCAGCGCGGAGCGGTAGCGATTTCATGAATACTCCCTGCAAGCTTTGATTCCAGCGTAGCCGCCACGGCCTGTTTTTTTCAGTGGGCGAAGCAGGCCGTGGCGTCATGGGTCAGAGGATGTTGAACGGAATGGTTGTCACCACACGGAACTCGTCCAGGCTGCCATCGGCCTGGGCCTTGCTGGCGCGGTGTGCGGTATAGGTGGCGCGGATGCTGGTGTCTTTCAGCGGGCCGCTCTGCACCGCGTAGCTGGTGCCGATGCCCCACTCGTAGTGGGTCTCGCCGTCCAGCCCCTTCACGTCATAGGCGGTGCCGCGGTAGTGCGTGCCGTCGATGCCCCAGCCGCGGGCGTTGTACAGGTTGAACTTCAGGCCCGGCACGCCGTAGGGCGCCATGTTCAGCACATAGGAAATCTGCAGGGATTTCTCGTTGGGGCCGTTGAAGTCCGAGAGCAGCGAGTTGGCCAGGTAGATGCCGTTGGTTTCGTGCAGGTAGTCGAAGTACTCGTTGCCGTTGACCTGCTGCCAGGCTGCCGAAAGGGTGTGGGCCTGGTGGGTCAGGCCAAGCGACAGGCTGTAGGTGTCGTTGTCGATCTCACCCATCTTCTTGCTGCCTTCGTCCACGGTCTTGTAGTAGTTCAGACCGGTGCTCAGGCTGAGTACGGCGCTGTCACCCAGCACGTGGTTGGCGCCGAAGTAGTACTGGTTCCAGAAGTCGTCGACCTTGGTGGCGTACAGGCTGGTGGTCAGGCTCTTGAACGGCTGGTAGTTGACCCCGGTGGTGCTGGCGCGGTCGGTCTCGACGCCAGCGGCGCCGTACTCGCTGCGGAACTTGCTGAGGCTTTGCTCGGTGCGCGGCGAGACGCGGTCGAAGGTGCCCAGGTCGAACGAGAGGTTGTCGAATTCGGCACTGTGCAGAAAGGCACCTTGGAAGCTCGAAGGCAGGGCGCGGTTGCCGATGTAAGCGATCATCGGCGTGTCCACTGACTGGCGGCCGACGGTGAGTGTGGTGTTGGACACACGGGCTTTGATGTTGCCCAGGCCCAGTTTGCTCCACTGGCCAATGGGGTCGCCGTCGCTGTGGGTCAGCGTCCGGTTGTTGGGGCCGGCGATGGCCTCGCGGTCCTGTAGCAGGGCAACGGCGTTGTAGCCGGCCGCTTCAACGGCAAAGCCCACGGTGCCTTGGGTAAAGCCCGAGCTGTAGTTGAGGATGGTGCCTTGCAGCCAGTTCTCGCGGCTGTGGGTGTCGTGGCGGGTGCCGTCGCTTTTGTAGTACTTCCACAACGGGCCGCGGGTGGCGCGCTCGCGGGCGTACCAGTTGCGGGTAGAGCCAGACAGGCTCTGGCCGTCGATGAAGCCAGTGGCTTGTTCCTGTTCGTTGCCGGTCTTGAGGGTGAGCGGGACGTAGTCCTGGCTCTGAGGGTCGGCTTCGACCACGGAGCAAAAGCTGCCGATGGTTAAGGCCAGTGCGGTTGAGGTGAATATTCTCAAGGTGAAAGCTCCCTTTCCTTTTTCTAGTTATTACCGGCCTTGTGAGCCGGGTTTTTTGCTGCGGTGTTGCCAGGTTTGCCTGGGGTTGCCGGGCTAATCAGGGGGAGAGGTGTTGCCTGCACTGGCCTCTTCGTGGGGAACCTGTGGGAGCGGGTTTACCCGCGAAGAGGCCGGTGCAGGTTGAAAAATCAATCAACACTCACACCGGAAAAATCATTGCGGCCAAAGGGGCTGACCTTGAAGTCGGAAACCTTGACACTGATCGGCTGGTTCACCGTGGAATGCGCCACCGGGGTAATCGGCACCTGTTGCTTGAGCCGCTGCTGGGCCTGGCGGTAGAGGGCGGTGCGCTGGTCGCGGTCGGTCACCTGCTTGGCCTGCTTGACCAGGCTGTCGTACTGCGGGTCGCACCACAGGGAGTAGTTGTTGCTGCCGATGGCGTCGCAGTTGTAGAGGGTGCCGAGCCAGTTGTCGGGGTCGCCGTTGTCGCCGGTCCAGCCAATCAGGGCGATGTCGTGCTCGCCGCTTTTCATGCGCTTGAGGTACTCGCCCCATTCGTAGCTGACGATGCGCACCTTGAAGCCCAGCTTGTTCCAGTCGGCCTGGAGCATCTCGGCCATCAGCTTGGCGTTGGGGTTGTACGGGCGCTGCACCGGCATGGCCCATAGGGTGACTTCGGTGCCGTCCTTGACCCCGGCCTGCTTGAGCAGTTGCTTGGCTTTTTCCGGGTCGAAGGGGGCGTCCTTGAGGCTGTCGTCATAGGACCATTGGGTGGGCGGCATGGCGTTCACTGCCAGTTGCCCGGAGTCCTGATACACCGCCTGCAGGATCGCCTGCTTGTTGACTGCCATGTCCATGGCCTGGCGCACTTCCAGGCGGTCGAAGGGCGGGTGCTGGGTGTTGTAGGCGATGTAGCCGAGGTTGAAGCCGGGCCGTTGCAGCACCTCGAGTGTCTTGTCGGCCTTGAGCGCGGGCAGGTCGGCCGGCCGTGGGTGCAAGGTGACCTGGCATTCGTTGCGGCGCAGCTTCTGGATGCGCACCGAAGGGTCGGTGTTGATCGAGAACACCAGGTTGTCGATCTTCACTTCGTCCGGTGCCCAATAGTCCTTGTTGCCCTTGAAGCGGATCTGCGCGTCCTTCTGGTAGCGCTGGAACACGAACGGCCCGGTGCCGATGGGTTGCTGGTTGATGTCGCTGGGGCGCCCGCGGGTCATCAACTGCTCGGCGTATTCGGCAGACAGGATGGACGCGAAGCTCATGGCAAGGTTCTGGATGAACGCGGCGTCGACCTTGTTCAGGGTGAACACCACGGTCAGCGGGCCGGCCTTCTCGATGCGGGCGATGTTCTTGTCCAGGCCCATGCTGACGAAGTAGGGGAACTCGGTGGGGTAGGCCAGCCGGAACGGGTGGCCCTTGTCGAGCATGCGGTTGAAGGTGAACAGCACGTCGTCGGCATTGAAGTCGCGGCCTGGGGTGAACGCCTTGTTGGCGTGGAATTTGACGCCCTCGCGCAGGTGGAAGGTGTAGCGCAGGCCATCCTCGGAAATGTCCCATTTGGTCGCCAGGGCCGGGTGTACGGCAGTGCCGCCGCGTTCGAATTCGACCAGGCGGTTGTAGATCGGCTCGGCGGCGTCGTTGTCGGTGGCGCTGGTGTACTGGGCGGTGTCGAAACCAGCCGGGCTGCCTTCAGAACAGAACACCAGGTTTTTCGCGAGCAGGGCCGGGGATTGGCTCATCAGGCCCAGCGCGAGCAGGGTCGAAAGGGCGGTGGCATGGCGCATGGCAAGTCCTTGTTCGTCTGTTTCGCCGCCTCGGGGTACGAATGACGGCAACAGGTTGCCTATACCGCTGCGGGTAGCAGCAGGCAGGCGTGATGGGGGTTGGCTGTGGTGGGGCAGGCACCCGCCGCGCGGCGGGTGCCGGGGGCTACCCTATTATTCGTCCACGCTGACGCCGTAGAAGGAGTTCAGCGAGAACGGGCTGATCTTGAAGTCCTTCACCTTGACACTCATGGGCTGGTACACGGTGGAGTGGGCGATCGGGGTAATCGGCACCTGCTGCTTGAGGATGTGCTGCGCCTGTTGGTACAGCTCAGTGCGTTTGGCGGGGTCCGAGGTGGCCTTGGCCTTTTTGATCAGGTCGTCGTAGGGCTTGTAGCACCACTTGGAGAAGTTGTTGCCGTCGATCGCATCGCAGCCGTACAGGGTCCCTAGCCAGTTGTCCGGGTCACCGTTGTCGCCGCTCCAGCCGATCAGCATGGCGCCCTGTTCGCCGCCTTTGGAGCGCTTGATGTATTCGCCCCATTCATAACTGACGATCTTCGCCTTGATGCCGATCTTGGCCCAGTCCGATTGCAGCATTTCGGCCATCAGCTTGGCATTGGGGTTGTACGGGCGTTGCACGGGCATGGCCCACAGGGTGATCTCGGTGCCCTCCGGGATGCCGGCTTGCTTGAGCAGCTGCTTGGCCTTTTCCGGGTCGTAGGGGGCGTCCTTGATGCTGTCGTCATAGGACCACTGGGTGGGTGGCATGCCGTTTACCGCCAGTTGGCCGGCACCCTGGTAAACCGATTCGATGATCTTCTTCTTGTCCACCGCCATGTCCAGTGCCTGACGCACTTCGAGCTTGGCCATGGGGTTGGGCACGCTGCTGCCTTTGATTTTGTCCATCACGTTGTAGGCGATGTAGCCGACGTTGAAGCCGGCCTGTTGCGGCATCTGCAGGTTCTTGTCGGCCTTGAGCGGCTCGATGTCGGCAGGACGCGGGAACAGCGTGACCTGGCACTCGCCTTTCTTGAGCTTCTGCATGCGCACCGAGGCATCGGTGGTGATGGCGAAGATCAGGTTGTCGAGCTTCACGTCCTCGGGTTTCCAGTAGTCCTTGTTGCCCTTGAAGCGGATTTGCGCGTCTTTCTGGTACTTGCTGAACACAAATGGGCCGGTGCCGATCGGTTTCTGGTTGAGGTCGGCAGCCTTGCCGCCTTTCAGCAACTGGTCGGCATACTCGGCCGACTGGATGGACGCGAAGCTCATCGCCAGGTTCTGGATGAACGCGGCGTCCACCTCGTTGAGGGTGAAGCGCACGGTGTGCTCGTCGACCTTCTCGAGCTTGGCGATGTTCTTGTCCATGCCCATGTCGGTGAAGTACGGGAATTCGGTGGGGTAGGCCTTACGGAACGGGTGGTTCTTGTCGAGCATGCGGTTGAACGTGAACAGCACGTCATCGGCATTGAATGTGCGGGTAGGCTTGAAGTAGTCGGTGGTGTGGAACTTGACCCCTTCGCGCAGCTGGAAGGTGTAGGTCTTGCCGTCGTCGGACACTTCCCATTTAGTCGCCAGGCCCGGGATCACAGCGGTACCGCCGCGTTCGAACTGGGTCAGGCGGTTGAACACGGTCTCGGCCGAGGCGTCGAAGTCGGTTCCCGTCGTGTATTGCCCTGGGTCGAAGCCAGCCGGGCTGCCTTCGGAGCAGAACACCAGGTTGGACGCTGCGTGGGCGAGCGGGGCGCCGGCCAGCAAACCTGCGCCTAGCAAGAACGGAATGACTGCGTGTTTGAGCATGGTGGCCTCATTGTTGTCATTTTTGATTGAGGTGGCCTCGTGAGCCGACCTGAGGATACTTATGCAGGGGCTGTTCCCAATGCAACACTCAGAAGGATAGTTGGCGCCAGAAAGGTGGTACGAGCGTACATGGATGTCGCATCAGTATAACTTTCGACGAAGTTGAACGTTTGCGCGGGCAAAATGATGGCAATTGCAGGATGTTTCGAGGGGGAGGGATATGTAAGCTGCACCTTAAAAGTGCGTAGGAAATGTCTTAAATTGCAGAATTGGGGCTGCTTTGCAGCCCATCGCGACGCAAGGCCGCTCCTACCGGTGCAGCACAAGCCTTAGGCTCTGCGCTGCCCCTGTGGGAGTCGGCTTGCAGGCGATTGGGCCGCAAGGCGGCCCCATTCAGATCAGGGCATCTGAACTTCGATCAAACCATCGGCATTCATGCTCACTTCGCTGGTACCCGCTTCGATATCCGGCGCCGGCGCCGCTTCGTCAGCGCCCATGGCTTTCATGGCCATCGGTGCGCTGCGCAGGTACGGGCGTGGGTAGCCGCTGCTGTTGAGGTTCAGGTTGACCACTTTGTAGCCCTTGCCACCCAGCGCCTCGGTGGCCAGCTGTGCGCGTGCCTTGAAGGCATTGACCGCGTCCTTGAGCAAATCATCTTCGCTGGCCTTGCGCGTGGCCGGGGCGATGGAGAAGTCCATGCCGCCCATTTTCAGGTCTTGCAGCAGGTCGGCGGTCAATTGCGACAGGGCTGGGAAGTTGGCGCTTTCCAGGCGCAGCTCGGCGCGTTCACGCCAGCCGGTGATTTTCTGCCCTTTGCTGTCATAGACCGGGTAGCTGTTGCGGCTGCCCTGGCTGATCTTCACATCCTTGACCTGGCGAGACTGCTGCACAGCCTTGTTCATGGTCTCGGTGATCTCTTTGGCAAGTTTGCCCGGGTCGGTGTTCTGCGCTTCGCTGTAGAGGGTCACGACCATCAGGTCGCGTGGCACTTCCTTGCTGACTTCGGCACGCAGCGACACCTGGTTGAAGCGCGGCTCATCGGCCGCCAGCGCAGACAGGCTGGTGAGCAGGCCGCAAGACAGGATCAAGGCAGTGCCGCGACGAGGGATTTGCATGTAAGACTCCTTGGCAATAAAAGGGCGTGGGTGCTGGCTCTCCATTCCACGCATGGCCCATCAGACCGGGAACAGTGTAGTGGGTTCAAAAGTGCCATCATGAACCTGTGACAAAGTGTGGCGCTTTGCCGCATCGCTGCAGCGAGGCGCCCGGCTTCGGTATACTCCAGCCGATTTTCTGGAGCACTCATCAGGAGAGCTCATGCTCGCCGACGTACAACCGTTGTCCGCTACACGTCAGAACCTCTGGCGCCTGACTGTTATTCGCGTGCTGGTCCTGGCTGCCCAGGCAGGCTCCGTGGGCGTCGCCTACTGGACCGACCTGCTGCCCTTGCCGTGGTTTTCGCTGGCGGCGACGCTGGCCCTGTCGTCCATCCTGTGCGCCTTCACTGCGTTGCGCCTGCGCCTGTCGCTGCCGGTCACCGAAATGGAATATGCACTGCAGCTTGCCTGTGACCTGCTGATCCACAGTGCCTTGCTGTATTACTCCGGCGGTTCGACCAACCCGTTCGTTTCGTATTACCTGGTGCCGCTGGCCATTGCTGCGGTGACCTTGCCCTGGCTCTATTCGCTGATTCTTTCGGGCATTGCCCTGACGGCCTACAGCCTGCTGCTGGTGCAGTTCTACCCGCTGGAAGGGCTGCCGCTGGCGCGGGACAAGATGCAGGTCTACGGTATGTGGCTGAGCATTGCCCTGGCGGCAGCGGTCATCACCTTCTTTGCCGCGCGCATGGCCGAAGAACTCCGCCGCCAGGAACAACTGCGTTCCGAGCGCCGTGAGGAGAGCCTGCGCGATGAGCAGTTGCTGGCCGTGGCCACCCAGGCCGCTGGCGCTGCCCACGAACTGGGCACCCCGCTGGCGACGATGAGCGTGCTGCTCAACGAAATGCGCCAGGACCACCCCGACCCGCTGTTGCAGGAAGACCTGCAGATCCTTCAGGACCAGGTCAAACTGTGCAAGGAGACCTTGCAGCAACTGGTGCGTGCCGCCGAGGCCAACCGCCGCCTGGCGATGGTCGAGCAGGACGTTACCGCCTGGCTCGACGAAGCGCTCAACCGTTGGCACCTGATGCGGCCCGAGGCCAGCTACCGCTTCCAGCGCCTCAGGGATGGCCAGGTACCGCGCCTGACCCCGCCACCGGACCTGACCCAGGCGCTGCTGAACCTGCTGAACAATGCAGCCGACGCGTGCCCGGACGATCTCGAGGTGCGCCTTGACTGGGACGCCCAGGACATTGTCATCAGTATCCGTGACCATGGCCCCGGTGTGCCCCCAGCGATCGCCGAGGCGATTGGCAAACCCTTTATTACCACCAAGGGCAAAGGCTTCGGCCTGGGCCTGTTCTTGAGCAAGGCCAGCGTGACGCGTGCGGGCGGTTCGGTGAAACTCTATAGTCATGAGCAGGGTGGCACCCTGACCGAATTGCGCCTGCCCCATGGCAAGCGAGGAGATGAATGATGAGTGACGAAACCCAGCTTGAAAGCGAAGAGCTGCCGCACCTGCTGCTGGTGGATGACGATGCCACCTTCACCCGGGTCATGGCGCGCGCCATGAGCCGTCGCGGGTTCCGCGTGAGCACTGCCGGCTCCGCTGAAGAAGGGCTGATCCTGGCCCAGCAGGACCTGCCAGACTACGCCACGCTGGACCTGAAGATGGAAGGCGACTCGGGGCTTGTGCTGCTGCCCAAGCTGCTGGAGCTGGACCCGGAAATGCGCGTGGTGATCCTGACGGGTTATTCCAGCATCGCCACCGCGGTGGAGGCGGTCAAGCGCGGCGCCTGCAACTACCTGTGCAAGCCGGCCGATGCCGACGATGTACTGGCTGCGTTGCTTTCCGAGCATGCCGACCTGGATGCCCTGGTGCCGGAAAACCCGATGTCGGTCGACCGCCTGCAGTGGGAGCACATCCAGCGTGTGCTGAACGAGCACGAGGGCAATATCTCGGCCACGGCGCGGGCGCTGGGCATGCACCGGCGGACCTTGCAGCGCAAACTGCAGAAGCGGCCGGTTCGGCGCTGAATCGGCGTTGACCCTTTCGCGGGGCAAGCCCGCTCCCACAGGGACACCACTGAGCCCGAGAAGGATGGGCACCTGTGGGAGCGGGCTTGCCCCGCGAAGAGGCCGGCACTGACAGAAATTGCCCTGTATCGCATCCCGATCCCCGCAACTCGCAGCCGTTGACGTATCATTAGCCCCCTAACGGCAACTCCCTGCAGGATCGCTTGCGCATGCTCGCCCTTCTTATCCAGACGCTGAACATCACGGCACCTGTCTTCGCCATGCTGTTCATGGGCGTGCTGCTCAAACGCATCCACCTGATCGACGACAACTTCAACCGCGTCGCCTCACAGCTGGTGTTCAACGTCTGCATGCCGGCGCTGCTGTTCCTCGGCATCTACCACGCCGACCTGGCAACGGCGGTCAAACCGGGCGTGCTGCTGTATTTCGTCGCGGCCACCCTGGTTGGCTTTGGCGTGGCCTGGGGGCTGGCCATCTGGCGTTGCCCGCCAGCGGACCGCGGCATCTACACCCAAGGCGCATTTCGCGGCAACAACGGCGTCATCGGCCTGGCCCTGGCCGCCAGCTTGTATGGCGACTACGGCATCTCCCTGGGAGCGGTGCTGGCAGGCCTGGTGATCCTCCTGTACAACTCGCTGTCGGCGGTGGTGCTGGCGGTGTACAGCCCGGACCTCAAGTCCGACCCGTGGAGCATCTGCAAGAACATCTTCAGCAACCCATTGATCATCAGTGTGCTGGTGGCAACGCCCATGGCCTATGGCCAAGTGCCGTTGCCCAACTGGTTGCTCACTTCAGGCGACTACCTGGCGCAAATGACCTTGCCGCTGGCATTGATGTGCATCGGTGGCACCCTGTCGCTGGCGGCGCTGCGTGACAGTGGCAGGCTGGCCATCGATGCCAGCCTGGTGAAGATGGTCTGGTTACCGCTGATCGGCACACTGGGTGCATGGCTGTGCGGGTTCCGCGGTTCCGAGCTGGGCATCCTGTTCCTGTACATCGGCAGCCCGACGGCGGCAGCCAGCTATGTCATGGCGCGGGCGGCCAACGGCAACCATGAGTTGGCGGCTTCGATCATCGTGATCACTACGCTAATGGCGGCGATCACCACCAATATCGGTATTTTCATCTTGCAGTGGGGCGGATGGATCTAGATCCTTGACTGCAAATAACAGCAATAACACTGCCTCACTGAGCTAAAGGACACTTCATGCAAGACCAGAGCACGCCCGAGCGCTTGCAGCGCGGGCTGAAGAATCGCCATATCCAGCTGATCGCGCTGGGTGGGGCCATCGGCACCGGGCTGTTCCTGGGGATCGCCCAAACCATTCAACTGGCCGGCCCTTCCGTTTTGCTGGGCTACGCCATCGCCGGCCTGATGGCTTTCTTCATCATGCGCCAGTTGGGCGAAATGGTGGTCGAAGAGCCGGTAGCCGGCAGCTTCAGCCACTTCGCCCACCAGTACTGGAGCGAGTTCGCAGGCTTCGTCTCGGGCTGGAACTACTGGGTGGTGTACGTGCTGGTGGGCATGGCCGAACTGACCGCCGTGGGCATCTATGTGCAGTACTGGTGGCCCGATTTCCCCACCTGGGCGACGGCGGCGATCTTCTTCGTGGCGATCAACCTCATCAACCTGACCCAAGTGAAGGTCTACGGGGAGATGGAGTTCTGGTTCGCCTTGGTCAAGGTAGTGGCCATCGTCAGCATGATTGGCTTTGGTGCCTGGCTGCTGAGCAGCGGCCACGGCGGCCCAGACGCCAGCGTGGCCAACCTGTGGCAATACGGCGGGTTCTTCCCGAATGGCGTTACTGGCCTGATCATGGCCTTGGCTGTGATCATGTTCTCTTTCGGTGGGCTGGAGCTGGTGGGTATCACCGCCGCCGAGGCAGATAACCCGCGCCAGAGCATCCCCAAGGCCACCAACCAAGTGGTCTACCGCATCCTGATTTTCTACATCGGCGCCCTGGCGGTGCTGTTGTCGCTGTACCCGTGGCAGAAGGTGGTGCAGGGGGGCAGCCCGTTCGTGATGATTTTCCATGAACTGGACAGCGACCTGGTGGCGACCATCCTCAATGTCGTGGTGCTGACGGCGGCGCTGTCGGTCTACAACAGCTGCGTCTACGCCAACAGCCGCATGCTGTTCGGCCTGGCCAGCCAGGGGGATGCGCCACGCCAGTTGCTCAAAGTCAGCCGCAGCGGTGTACCGCTGACAGCGCTGGGTGTTTCGGCGTTTGCCACGGGCATGTGCGTACTGATCAACTACCTGATGCCGGGTGAAGCCTTTGGCTTGCTGATGGCCCTGGCGGTGTCGGCGCTGGTGATCAACTGGGCGAGCATCAGCATCACTCACCTCAAATTCCGCAAAGCCAAGCTGGCGTCGGGTATTACCCCGTTCTACCAGAGCTGGGGGCACCCGGTTACCAATTACCTGTGCCTGGCGTTCATCGTGCTGATTCTGGTCGTGATGTACCTGACGCCGCCGATTCGCATCTCGGTGATGCTGATTCCGGGTTGGATTGCGGTGCTTTGGGTCGCGTTCCGGTTGAAGAAGGCCCGGCAGGGCTGAGGGCTTGTGGCGCCCTCCGCTGGCCTCAGTGCTGCCGCCGCCACGCACGTACGGTGGTGTACAGCAGCACCAAGGCCAGCACTGGCAAGACATAGAACAGCATGAGCCGCTCCAGGCGGCCGGCCAATGGCATGCCGGTGGTAAAGGCCACCACATGCAGCCCATAGGCCAGGTACAGGCAGAGAAACACCAGGCCTTCAGCGCGGGTGATCCGGTAGCCCGAATAGAACACTGGCAGGCTCAAGACGGCGACGCCCAGCATCACGGGCAGGTCGAAGGCCAGCGCGTTGGGTGAGATCGACAGCGGTTCAGGGGTGATCAGCGCGGTCAGGCCCAGCACTCCCAGCAAGTTGAACAGGTTGCTGCCGATCACCGTGCCAACGGCGATTTCCCGTTCGCCGCGAAGGGCGGCAATCATCGCGGCGGCCAGCTCTGGCAATGACGTGCAGACTGCGACCACGGTCAGGCCGATGATGCGTTCGGAAAGGCCCAGGTCAGTCGCCACCTCAACGGCGGCTTCCAGCAGCAAGTGGCCGGCCAGGCTCAGCAGGCCAAGGCCAAGCGCAATCTGCAGCAGCGTGCTTGACCAAAAACGTGCACCACTGACCTTGATGTTGCTGGGCGCGGGGTAGGTGCGAGCGTAATGGCGTGATTGATGCCAGAGCATGACCAAGTAGCCCACCAGCGCCAGCAACAGCAGCAGGCCCTCCCCGCGGCCCAGGTAGCCATTGGCGGCCAGCGCATACACCAGCGCGCTGGCGACGATCATCAAGGGGATGTCCAGACGAACCAGTTGGCGTGAAACACGCAGCGGGATGATCAGCGCGGCCAAGCCGAGAATCACCAGTACGTTGAAGATGTTGCTGCCAATCACGCTGCCGACGGCGACATCCGGTGCGCCCTGGAAGGCGGCCTGTAGGCTTACCGTGAGCTGCGGTGCGGTGCTGCCGAAGGCCACCAGGCTCAGCCCGATGATCAGTGGGCGCACGTGCAGGCGCAAGGCCAGGCGCAGGGCCATGCGTACCAGCAGCTCGGCACCGCAGGCCAGCAGCAACAAGGCGACGCCCAGTTGCAGGAGGCTGAAGGTGGGAAGGGTGGCTAGGTCGAAAATGGTCAGGGCTCCAGTAGGGTCAGTCGCTCAGACCTTGTACCCGCACGCGCGCCGTTCCGCTACGGAGCATGCCGATTTTTTCT
Source organism: Pseudomonas sp. DCB_AW (assembly GCF_026240895.1). NCBI lineage: Bacteria > Pseudomonadati > Pseudomonadota > Gammaproteobacteria > Pseudomonadales > Pseudomonadaceae > Pseudomonas > Pseudomonas sp. DCB_AW. Next base: position 40,628 of record NZ_JAPFCE010000030.1, on the reverse strand, counting down.
GCTGCAGCGCGTGACAGGTCGATCAGCCGGCCGCGTGTATGCGGGCCGCGGTCATTGATGCGCACCACCACGCTGCGTTGGTTGGCGAGGTTGGTGACCAGCACGCGGCTGCCGAACGGCAGGCTGCGGTGAGCGGCGGTAAGGCCGTGCTGGTTGAACGGTTCGCCACTGGCCGTGCGTTTGCCGTGGTGGCGCGAACCGTAATAGGAGGCGGTGCCGGTCTTGTCGTAGCCGCGGGGGTCGATATCGTGGCTGGCACAGCCGGCCAGCAGGGAGAACAAGGCGAGGGTGCCGAGGGATCGTTTTAGCAAGTCTGATGCTCCGGTGCTGCCATTGGGGCCGCTGTGCGGCCTTCGCGGGGCAAGCCCGCTCCCACAGGTATTTCAGTGGCTTCGAAACTGTGGAATACCTGTGGGAGCGGGCTTGCCCCGCGAACGAGGGCGTAGCCCTCGCCGCATTTTTCAGCTCACCCTTCGAGCTTGGCTTTGAGCAATTGGTTCACTTGCCCCGGGTTGGCCTTGCCCTTCGACGCCTTCATCGCCTGGCCGACGAAGAAGCCGAACATCTTGCCGCGCTTGGCCTCGTCGGCGGCGCGGTACTGTTCGACCTGTTCGGCATTGGCAGCCAGCATTTCGTCGAGCATCTTGTCGATCGCACCGGTGTCGGTGACCTGCTTCAGGCCACGGCTCTCGATGATGCTGTCGGCATCGCCTTCACCGGCGGCCATGGCCTCGAACACGGTTTTGGCGATCTTGCCGCTGATGGTGTTGTCGCTGATACGCAGCAGCATGCCACCCAACTGCTCGGCGCTGACCGGCGCCTGGTCAATCTCGACACCCAGCTTGTTCAGCAGGCTGCCCAGCTCGACCATGACCCAGTTGGCTGCCAGCTTGGCGTCGCCACCAATCTTCACCACTTGCTCGAAGTAGTCTGCCTGTTCGCGGCTCGATGCCAGCACGTTCGCGTCGTAGGCCGACAGGCCGTACTGGCTCTGGAAGCGCTCGACCTTCTGCGGCGGCAGCTCTGGCAGGCCGGCGCGGATGGTGTCGAGGAAGCTGTCCTCGATGACCACCGGCAGCAGGTCTGGGTCGGGGAAGTAACGGTAGTCGTTGGCTTCCTCCTTGCTGCGCATGGAGCGGGTCTCGTCCTTGTTCGGGTCGTACAGGCGGGTTTCCTGGATGACCTTGCCACCGTCTTCGATCAGGTCGATCTGGCGCTGGATCTCGCTGTTGATCGCGCGTTCGATGAAGCGGAACGAGTTGACGTTCTTGATCTCGCAGCGGGTACCGAACTCGGCCTGGCCTTTTGGCCGGATCGACACGTTGCAGTCGCAACGCAGCGAGCCTTCGGCCATGTTGCCGTCGCAGATGCCCAGGTAGCGCACCAGGGCGTGGATCGCCTTGACGTAGGCCACGGCTTCTTTGGCGCTACGCATGTCCGGCTCGGAAACGATTTCCAGCAGCGGCGTGCCGGCGCGGTTCAGGTCGATGCCGGTGGAGCCGCTGAAGTCTTCGTGCAGGCTCTTGCCGGCGTCTTCCTCCAGGTGCGCACGGGTCACGCCGATGCGCTTGATGGTGCCGTCTTCCAGAGCGATGTCCAGGTGGCCCTTGCCGACGATCGGCAGGTCCATCTGGCTGATCTGGTAGCCCTTCGGCAGGTCGGGGTAGAAGTAGTTCTTGCGCGCGAACACGTTGCGCTTGCCGATCTCGGCATCGATCGCCAGGCCGAACATGCACGCCATGCGCACGGCTTCCTGGTTCAGCACCGGCAGTACACCGGGCATGCCCAAGTCAACCAGGCTGGCCTGGGTGTTCGGCTCGGAGCCGAAGGTGGTGGCGCTGCCGGAGAAGATCTTCGACTGGGTGGCGAGCTGAGTATGAATTTCCAGCCCGATCACAACTTCCCATTGCATGTGTGAACTCCTCAGAAGCCGTTGGGGGCGCGGGTGTGCCAGTCGGTCACTTGCTGGTAGCGGTGCGCGACGTTGAGCAGGCGGCCTTCCTGGAAGTAGGGCGCCAGCAGTTGCACGCCGACCGGCAGGCCATCGACGAAGCCAGCCGGCATCGACAGGCCCGGCAGGCCCGCCAGGTTGGCGGTGATGGTGTAGACGTCTTCCAGGTAGGCGGCGACGGGGTCGCTGCTCTTGGCGCCGAGCTTCCAGGCCGGGTTCGGCGTGGTCGGGCCGAGGATCAGGTCAACACCTTCGAACGCGGCCATGAAGTCGTTCTTGATCAGGCGACGAATCTGCTGGGCTTTGACGTAGTAGGCGTCGTAGTAGCCGGCCGATAGGGCGTACGTGCCCACCATGATGCGGCGCTGCACTTCGGCACCGAAGCCTTCGCCACGGGAACGCTTGTACAGGTCGGTCAGGTCTTTTGGCGCTTCGCAGCGGTAGCCGAAGCGCACGCCGTCGAAACGCGACAGGTTGGAGGATGCCTCAGCAGGCGCGATCACGTAGTACGCCGGGATGGCGTGCTGCATGTTCGGCAGGCTGATTTCCTTGACCACGGCGCCGAGTTTTTCCAGCTCCTTGACGCTGGCTTGCACCAGGTCAGCGATGCGCGGGTCCAGGCCTGCGCCGAAGTATTCCTTCGGCAGGCCGATGCGCAGGCCTTGCAGCGAAGCGTTGAGGTTGGCGCTGTAGTCCGGCACCGGCTCTTCGATGCTGGTGGAGTCCTTGGTATCGAAACCGGCCATGCCTTGCAGCAGCAGCGCGCAGTCTTCGGCCGTACGGGCCAGCGGGCCGCCTTGGTCGAGGCTGGAGGCGTAAGCGATCATGCCCCAGCGCGAAACACGACCGTACGTCGGTTTCAGGCCAGTCAGGTTAGTCAGCGCTGCCGGCTGTCGGATCGAGCCGCCAGTGTCGGTGCCGGTGGTGGCCGGCAGCAGGCGCGCGGCGACTGCCGCAGCCGAGCCGCCCGACGAACCGCCCGGGACGTGCTCGAGGTTCCACGGGTTTTTCACCGGGCCGTAGTGGCTGGATTCGTTGGCCGAACCCATGGCGAATTCGTCCATGTTGGTCTTGCCCAGGGTGACCATGCCGGCTTCAGCCAGCTTGGCGACCACGGTGGCATCGTACGGCGCCTTGAAGTTGTCGAGCATCTTCGAGCCGCAGCTGGTGCGTACGCCGTTGGTGCAGAACAGGTCCTTGTGGGCAATGGGCGCACCCAGCAGGGCGCCAGCCTCGCCAGCGGCGCGACGGGCGTCAGCGGCACGGGCCTGGCCCAGGGCCAGTTCCTCGGTGACGCTGATGAAGCTGTTGATTTGCGGGTCGAGCTGTTTGATGCGCGCCAGCAGGGCGCCCGTCAGCTCTTCGGAAGAAAACGACTTGTCGGCGAGTCCGCGGGCGATCTCGGCCAGGGTCAATTGGTGCATGGCAGGCTCTATCCCTTACTCGATGACTTTGGGAACCAGGTACAGACCGCTTTCGGTCGACGGTGCGATGGCCTGGTAGGCCTCGCGCTGGTTGCTTTCGGTGACCTGGTCGGGACGCAGTCGCTGGCTGGCCTCCAGGGGGTGGGCGAGGGGCTCGATGCCAGTGGTGTCGACCGCTTGCATCTGGTCGACCAGCCCGAGAATGCTGTTCAGTGCATCGGTAATGCGTGGCAGTTCGCCATCATTCAGCCCCAGACGGGCCAGATGGGCGATCTTTTCCACGTCGCAGCGTTCAAGCGCCATGGGGATCTCCAGGGGAAACAAAGAACGGAATTAGGGTCCGTGATGAGGAACATGTCGGCATTCTGGCGGTCATACGGCCGCGATCATCTGCTGGCGTGCTCGGAAAAACGACCAATTTAACATATTGGCTCCTTGCCCAAAATCCCTGCCATTGTTAGAGTTTGCCGCACTTTTTTACCCACGCTTTCCCCAGGGTCACTTTCCCATGTTCAAGAAACTGCGTGGCATGTTTTCCAGCGATCTTTCCATCGACCTGGGTACTGCCAACACCCTTATTTACGTGCGTGAGCGCGGTATCGTCCTGAATGAGCCCTCGGTTGTTGCCATCCGTACCCATGGCAATCAGAAAAGCGTCGTCGCCGTCGGTACCGAAGCCAAACGCATGCTGGGCCGTACGCCCGGCAACATTGCTGCCATTCGTCCGATGAAGGACGGCGTCATTGCCGACTTCAGCGTTTGTGAAAAAATGTTGCAGTATTTCATCAACAAGGTTCACGAGAACAGCTTCCTGCAGCCCAGCCCTCGCGTGCTGATCTGCGTGCCGTGCAAGTCGACCCAGGTAGAGCGCCGCGCGATTCGCGAGTCGGCCCTGGGTGCCGGTGCCCGTGAAGTGTTCCTGATCGAAGAGCCAATGGCCGCCGCCATCGGTGCCGGCCTGCCGGTCGAAGAAGCCCGTGGTTCGATGGTCGTCGATATCGGTGGTGGTACCACTGAAATCGCCCTGATCTCGTTGAACGGCGTGGTTTACGCCGAATCCGTCCGCGTCGGCGGCGACCGCTTCGACGAAGCCATCGTGACCTACGTGCGCCGCAACTACGGCAGCCTGATCGGCGAGTCCACCGCCGAGCGCATCAAGCAGGAAATCGGCACCGCCTACCCAGGTGGCGAAGTACGCGAAGTCGATGTCCGCGGCCGTAACTTGGCCGAAGGCGTACCGCGTGCCTTCACCCTGAATTCCAACGAAGTGCTGGAAGCGCTGCAAGAATCCCTGGCGACCATCGTCCAGGCGGTCAAAAGCGCCCTGGAGCAATCGCCGCCGGAGCTGGCCTCCGACATCGCCGAGCGTGGCCTGGTGCTGACCGGTGGTGGCGCACTGCTGCGCGACCTCGACAAACTGCTGGCCCAGGAAACTGGCCTGCCGGTGATCGTCGCCGAGGACCCGCTGACCTGTGTCGCCCGTGGCGGCGGTCGCGCCCTGGAGATGATGGACAAGCACGCGATGGACCTGCTCTCCAGCGAGTGATGCAGCTCGCTGTTCCTGAGCGCCCGGTTTACAGGTAGCACGCACAGTGCTACCTGTATGCGCTGGGCTGGCGTCCGTCCGGGCGTCGTTTCCGTCAACCCGCAACCAGGCTGGTGCGTTGTCCCATGTCCAATGACCTCCTGAGTCGTCCACGAGGAACGGCCCATTAAACCGCTTTTCTCCAAGGGCCCTTCGCTGGGCGTTCGTCTGCTCGTATTGGTGGTGCTGTCGGTCGCGCTGATGGTGGTCGATGCGCGCTTTGCCGTGCTCAAACCCGTGCGCAGCCAGATGGGCCTGGTATTGATGGAGTCGTACTGGATCACCGATTTGCCGCAGCGTTTGTGGCAAGGCGTGGCAGGCCAGTTCGGCAGCCGTACCGAACTCATCGCGGAAAACGAAAAACTCAAGACCGAGGCCCTGCTGTTGCAGGGGCGCCTGCAGAAGCTGGCGGCCCTGACCGAGCAGAACGTGCGCTTGCGTGAACTGCTCAACTCATCCGCCCTGGTCAACGAAAAGGTTGAAGTGGCCGAGTTGATCGGCGTCGACCCTAACCCGTTCACCCACCGCATCCTGATCAACAAGGGCGAGCGCGATGGCGTGTTCCTCGGCCAGCCGGTGCTCGATGCCCGCGGCCTGATGGGCCAAGTGGTCGAGTTGATGCCCTACACCTCGCGGGTACTGCTGCTGACCGATACCACCCACAGCATTCCGGTGCAGGTCAACCGCAACGGCCTGCGCGCCATCGCCAGTGGCACCGGCAACCCTGAGCGCCTGGAGCTACGCCATGTGGCCGATACCGCCGACATCAAGGAAGGCGACCTGCTGGTCAGTTCCGGCATGGGCCAGCGCTTCCCCGCGGGTTACCCGGTGGCCACGGTCAATGAAGTGATTCACGACTCCGGCCAGCCGTTCGCGATCGTTCGTGCCATCCCTACTGCCGCGCTCAACCGCAGCCGCTACATGCTGCTGGTGTTCAGCGACCGACGCAGCCCGGAGCAACGCGCCACTGACGCTGCGATCGCGCAGGAAGAGGCCGATCGCAAAGGCACATCGGTGGGCGTCCAGCCTGGCGCCAATGGCGAGCAGGGCGCACCTGTTACTCCGGCGGCGACGCCTGCAGCACCTGCAGCCGCTACCCCGCAGCCCACCGCGGCCCCTGCAGCGCCCGCCACGCCTGCGGCAGCGCCCGCCCAACCTCGGAGGCAATGATGGCTGCATCACGCCGTAATAATGGCTGGGTCATCTGGTTGACGTTCGCCATCGGCCTGCTGCTCAGCGTTTCGCCGATGCCGCAGTTCATGGAAGTGTTCCGGCCTATGTGGCTGGCGCTGCTGGTGTCGTTCTGGACACTCGCGGTACCGAGCAAGGTCGGCATGACCACGGCCTTTGTGCTAGGGCTGGCCGAGGATGTGCTGTATGGCACCTTGCTGGGGCAGAACGCGCTGATCCTGACCTTGATCACCTTCCTGGTGCTGTCATTGCAACAGCGCCTGCGCATGTTCCCGATGTGGCAGCAGAGCCTGGTGATTCTGGTGATTTTCGGTATTGCCCAGTTGATCCAGCTGTGGCTCAGTGCCTTGACCGGTAACCGCCTGCCGACCTTGGCGCTGGTGTGGTCAGCGGTCATCAGTGCCTTGCTCTGGCCATGGATCAGCTTTGCCCTGCGCGACCTGCGCCGACGCTTGCGTATAAATTGACGGCGTTGCCGCGACTGACAGGGAGATGTCTACATGAACCCGCTTTACCTGGCCTCTGGCTCGCCACGTCGTCGTGAATTGCTGACCCAGATCGGCGTACCGTTCACCACGGTCAGCGCCCCCATCGATGAAACCCCGCTCGCCGACGAAGGCGCCGCAGCCTATGTCGAGCGCCTTGCCCGGGCCAAGGCTGAGGCTGGCCTGGCCTGCCTCCAGGGCCCTGCTGTCGTCCTGGGCGCAGATACGGCGGTGGTCCTCGAAGGCCGTATTCTCGGCAAACCCGAAAACCGCGAACATGCCCTGGCGATGCTGGCCGACCTGTCTGGCCGCGAGCATCAAGTGCTGACGGCTGTCGCCCTGAGCGATGGCCAGCGCAGGCAAAGCCTGTGCGTCACCAGCAACGTCCGTTTTCGTACCATCAGCGCCGATGAAGCTGCCCGTTATTGGGCCAGCGGCGAGCCTGCCGACAAAGCCGGTGGCTATGCCATCCAGGGGCTGGCGGCGGTATTCGTCACCGCCCTGACGGGCAGCTACTCCGCAGTGGTCGGCTTGCCATTGAGCGAGACCGCCGATTTGCTGGCCCAGTTCGGCATTGCCTGCTGGCAATTGCCCGCGCTTTCTTCAGAGGTAACAAACGCGCGGTAGCCAGTACCGCGTACGCGATCCATCATTATCCAAGACCTTTGACGAGAGCCTGCCATGAGTGAAGAGATCCTGATCAACATCACCCCGATGGAGTCACGTGTGGCGGTGGTGGAAAACGGGGTGCTGCAGGAAGTGCACGTCGAGCGCACCCTGCGCCGCGGCATCGTCGGCAATATCTACAAGGGCAAGGTGGTGCGCGTGCTGCCCGGCATGCAGGCGGCCTTCGTCGACATCGGCCTGGAGCGTGCGGCGTTCATCCACGCCTCGGAGATCTCCCAGCGCGAAGGCTCGGCGGTAGAGAACATTACCGCGCTGGTGCATGAAGGCCAGGCCCTGGTGGTACAGGTGACCAAAGACCCGATCGGCACCAAGGGCGCACGCCTGACCACGCAGTTGTCGATCCCTTCGCGTTACCTGGTGTACATGCCGCGCAGCAGCCATGTCGGTATTTCCCTGAAGATCGAAGACGAAGCTGAGCGTGATCGCCTCAAGCAGGTAGTCAGCAGCTGCATGGACAGCGAGAACATCAAGGATGCCGGGGGTTTCATCCTGCGTACTGCCGCCGAAGGCGCGCGCGCGGAAGAAATCCTCCAGGACATCCGCTACCTGCGCCGCCTGTGGGAACAGATCGGCAGCCAGATCCAGAGCTGCGGCGCACCCACGGTAATCTACGAAGACCTCGGCCTGGCACTGCGTACCCTGCGCGACCTGGTCAACCCGAAGATCGAGAAAATCCGCATCGATTCGCGCGAAACGTTCCAGAAAACCACGCAGTTCGTCGGCGAACTGATGCCCGAAATCGCCGATCGCCTCGAGCATTACCCTGGCGAACGGCCGATCTTTGACCTGTACGGCGTCGAAGACGAGATTCAGCGCGCCCTGGAGCGCAAGGTGCCGCTCAAATCCGGTGGCTACCTGGTGGTCGACCCGGCTGAAGCGATGACCACCATCGACGTCAACACCGGTGCCTTTGTCGGCCATCGCAACCTCGAAGAGACCATCTTCAAGACCAACTTAGAAGCTGCCACCGCCATTGCCCGGCAACTGCGCCTGCGCAATATCGGCGGCATCATCATCATCGACTTCATCGACATGGAAGATGAAGAGCATCAGCGCCAGGTGCTGCGCACCCTGGAAAAACAGCTCGAGCGAGATCACGCCAAGACCAACATCATTGGCATTACCGAGCTGGGCCTGGTGCAGATGACCCGCAAGCGCACCCGCGAGAGCCTCGAGCAGGTGCTGTGCGAGCCGTGCCTGGCGTGCCAGGGGCGCGGCAAGCTGAAAACCCCCGAGACCATCTGCTACGAAATCTTCCGTGAAATCCTGCGCGAGGCACGTGCCTATCAGGCCGAGGGCTACCGCGTGCTGGCCAATCAGAAGGTGGTCGACCGGCTGCTGGACGAGGAGTCCGGCAACGTTGCGGAGCTTGAAACCTTCATCGGCCGAACTATCCGCTTCCAGGTCGAGTCGATGTACTCGCAGGAACAATACGATGTGGTGCTGCTCTGAGGTTTCGCGAAACGCGCCACAGGATGGCCGGGCTGGCAAAACCGGCACTTAGGGCCATCATGGATAAACGACCTGGAGGGCCATGGCCATGGGACGTCTGAACCGCGTTCTTGTCGCCTCGACCCGCTGGGGGCTGGGCATTTGCGCGCTGCTGGCGGTGTTGGTGGCGCTGTACGTTAGCGTTGGCCGGCAACTGGTGCCGCTGGTGGCCGAATACCGGGCCGATGTCGAGCACAAGGCCGAGCAAGCGTTGGGCTTGCCGGTGCACGTTGGTGCCCTGGAGGGCCGCTGGAGCGGGCTTGCGCCTGTACTGCGCGTTCGCGACCTGCAATTGGGCGAAGGTGCTGGCGCGTTGCGCCTGGACGAGGTCAAGCTGGTGCCAGACCTCTGGGCCAGCCTGACCTCCCGTGAGGTACGCCTGGCACGTATCCAACTGGGTGGCTTGCAACTGATCCTGCGCGAAGACGCGCAAGGCGCCTGGAACCTCGAAGGGCTGCCGAAGAAGGATGATGCCCCGCTCGACCCCGCCGAGTTGCTGCAGCGCCTGCGCCAACTGGGGCGCATCGATGTGTTCGACAGCCAGGTAACCCTGCATCCCTGGCAGCGCGACCCCCTGACCTTGACCTACGTGAGCGTGGGCTTGCAGGCCGGTGCCTCGCGCCAGGCCCTCGACCTGCGCGCCACGCTGCCTGACGGCCAGCCCCTGGCGCTGAACCTGCGCAGCCGCGCGTCGGCCGAGGCCTGGCGCGATGGCCAGGTTGCCGCCTACCTGAGCCTGCCGCAAAGCGACTGGGCACGCTGGTTGCCGCCGAGCCTGCTGGGCAAGTGGCACGCCAGCGCATTGCGCGCGGGTGGCGAGTTCTGGGTCGACTGGGGCAAAGGCCAGTTGCAGCAAGCCGTGGTCCGGCTCAATGCGCCCCAGCTACAAGGCGCTTATGCCGAGCGCAAAGCCGCGACCTTGGAGAACCTGGCGTTGTCTGCGTGGTTCCAGCGCAACGAGCAAGGTTTTGATGTGATGGTCGATTCCCTGGCCATGAATATCGGCAAGAACCGTTGGGAATCCCACCTTCAGTTACGTCAGCGCCCAGGGCAGGCCCCCGCTGATGAGCGCTGGCAAGTGCAGGCCGACCGCCTCGACCTCACCCCCTTGACCCCGTTGATCGATGCCTTGGCACCGCTGCCGGACAACCTCATGGCCGTGGTTGATGGCCTGAACGTCACCGGCGCGCTGCGCAACGTGCGCCTGGAGGCGCGGCCCAAAGCCGAAGGCGACCAGCGCCTGCAGTTTGCCGCCAACCTGGAGAAGGTTGGTTTCAACGCTTACCACGGTGCCCCGGCGGCCGGCAATGTCAGCGGCAGCGTCAGTGGTGACCTGGGCCACGGCGAGCTGCGGCTGGATACTGATGCGTTCATGCTGCACCTGTACCCGATCTTCGCCAAACCCTGGCATTACCAGCAGGCCAATGCGCGCCTGACCTGGGCCCTCGACAAAGAAGGCTTCACCCTCGTCGCGCCCTACCTGAAGGTACTGGGCGAGGAGGGCAAGATCGCCGGTGACTTCCTCATTCGCCTGCTGTTCGAAGAGGGCCGCGAAGACTACATGGACCTGCGCGTCGGCTTGACCGAGGGCGATGGCCGCTACACGGCCAAGTACCTGCCCGAAGTGCTGAGCCCGGCCCTCGACGAATGGCTGCGCAGTGCGATCGTCAAAGGCACCGTGGACGAGGGCTACTTCCAGTACCAGGGCTCGCTGAACCATGGCGCCGCGCCAGAGGCGCGCAGTATCAGCCTGTTCTTCAAGGTGCGCGACGCGGTGTTGGACTTCCAGCCCGGCTGGCCACAGGTGCAGCAGGTGGACGGTGATGTGCTGATCGAGGACAGCGGTGTGCGCATCAAGGCACACCATGGCCTGTTGCTCGACACCAAGGTCAGTGACGTCAGTGTCGATATCCCCCACGTCGAGGGTGACCAGCACAGCCACCTATATCTCGATGGCGATTTCGACGGCGGCCTGGACGACGGCCTGAAAATTCTCAAAGAGGCGCCGATCGGCACGGGCGAGATCTTCGCCGGCTGGGAAGGCGAGGGCCCGCTCAAGGGCAAGGTCAAGCTCGATATCCCTCTGGCCCATGGGGAACGGCCCAAGGTTCAGGTGGACTTCGCCACCGCTGATGCCCGCCTCAAGGTGGCCCCGCCTACCCTGGAGTTGAACCGCCTGAAGGGCGATTTCAGCTTCGATTTGGACAAAGGGCTCAGTGGCAAGAACATCAGCTTGCAGGCGTTCGGCAAGCCGGTCACCGCGCAGATCGTTGCCGAGGGCGCGCCAGGGCAGATGCAGACTCGCATCAACGCCAATGGCCAGGTCGCGCTGAAGGCGCTGACCGAGTGGCTGCAATTCAACCAGGCCTTGCCGGCCTCGGGCGACTTGCCGTACCAGTTGCAGCTCAACCTGGGCAGCCGGGACAACAGCCTTAGCGTCAATTCCTCACTCAAGGGCCTTGCCATCGACTTGCCTGCGCCCTTCGGCAAGGCCGCTGCGGACACCCGCGACAGCCGTTTCAGCATGAACCTGCAAGGGTCGGAGCGGCGCATTGACGCCGGTTATGCCGACCTCGCGCGCTTCGCCTATGCCGCGCCTTCCGACAAACTGGCCCAGGGCCGCGGCGAATTGCTGCTGGGCACGGGGCAGGCGCAAGTACCGGCCGGCCAGGGCTTGCGCGTACGTGGGCGCCTGGAAACACTCGACCTGGCCCCCTGGCAGGCCAAGGTGGCCAGCCTGGGCGGTGATGACCCAGGTGGCAGTGCGCGGCAGATCCTGCAAAGCGTCGACCTGAGCATTGGCCAACTGAAGGCCTTCGGCATGGACCTCAACCAGGCGGTGGTACGCCTGGCCCGAGGTGGCCCGGCGTGGGACCTGCGGCTGGACAGCAAGGAAGTCATCGGCAACGCACGCGTGCCGGATGCCAAGGGCGCGCCCATGTCGATTCGCTTGCAGACCTTGCGCCTGCCGGCGGCCGACCCGGCCCAGGCCCAGGCCGAGGAAGGGCCTGACCCGTTGGCCTCGTTCGACCCGCGCAAGGTACCTGCGCTGGACCTGAGCATCGACAAGCTCTACCGCGGCGACGACCTGTTCGGCAGCGCCTCGATCAAGCTGCGCCCAACCACGCGCGGCGTTTCGGCAGACGATATTGACCTGGACTTCAAAGGCCTGCGCATCGACGGCGGCGGTGGCTGGGAAGGCCAGCCGGGCAGCACCAGCAGCTGGTACAAAGGGCGCCTGGATGGCAAGAACCTGGCTGATGTGCTCAAGGCGTGGGGGTTCGCGCCTACCGTAACCAGCCGCGATTTCCGCCTGGATGTCGATGGCCGTTGGCCCGGTTCGCCTGCCTGGGTGGGCCTGAACCGCTTCTCCGGGAGCATGGACGCGGCGTTGCGTACCGGCCAGTTTGTCGAAGTCGAAGGCAGTGCCCAGGCCTTGCGCGTGTTCGGCCTGCTCAATTTCAACTCCATCGGCCGTCGCCTGCGCCTGGACTTCTCCGACCTGTTCGAAAAAGGCCTGGCCTATGACCGGGTCAAAGGCCTGCTGGTGGCCAGTAATGGCGTGTACGTGACCCGTGAACCGATTACGGTGACCGGCCCTTCGAGCAATTTCGAGCTCGAGGGCACCCTGGACATGGTCCGTGACCGGGTGGATGCCAACCTGCAAGTGACCCTGCCGGTCACCAACAACCTGCCGCTGGCCGCTTTGATCGTCGGTGCTCCAGCGGTCGGGGGCGCGCTGTTCCTTGTGGATCGGTTGATCGGCGACCGGGTCTCACGCTTTGCCAGCGTGCATTACCGCGTCGAGGGGCCGTGGAAAGAGCCTAGAATCACATTTGTGAAACCTTTCGAGAAATAGCGCCAGGAGTATTCATGAAGGCAGCGGTGATCCAGATGGTCAGCCAGGACGACGTGCTGGCCAACCTGCAGCGGGCCGGCGCCCTGCTTGAGCAGGCCGTGCTCGGTGGCGCACGCCTGGCCGTGCTGCCAGAGAACTTCGCTGCAATGGGGCGCAAGGATGCTGCGGCGATCGGGCGTGCTGAAGCCTTGGGGGAAGGGCCGATCGTGCCCTGGTTGAAACGCACGGCGCGCGACCTCAAGTTATGGATTGTCGCCGGCACGTTGCCGTTGCCACCGGTCGGCCAACCTGATGCCAAGGCCCATGCCTGCTCGTTGTTGATCGATGAACACGGTGAAGTGGCAGCGCGCTATGACAAGTTGCACCTGTTTGACGTGGACGTCGCCGACAACCGCGGCCGTTATCGCGAGTCTGACGACTATGCCCATGGCGCACAGGTGGTGGTGGCCGATACCCCGGTGGGGCGCCTGGGCTTGAGCGTATGCTATGACCTGCGCTTCCCCGAGTTGTACAGCGCACTGCGCGCAGCCGGGGCAGAACTGATCACCGCACCTGCCGCCTTCACGGCGGTGACGGGGGCGGCGCACTGGGATGTGCTGATTCGCGCGCGTGCCATCGAGACCCAGTGCTACCTGTTGGCCGCAGCGCAGGGCGGCACCCATCCAGGGCCACGAGAAACCCATGGCCATGCAGCGATCATCGACCCTTGGGGGCGGATCGTTGCGCAGCAGGCGCAGGGCGAAGCGGTATTGCTCGCCGAGCGCGACATTGACGAACAAGCGTCCATTCGGGCGCGCATGCCGGTGGTATCGCACCGGCGCTTTTTCTCGCAGGACGCCTTGCGGCCTGCGCACACCTCGGAGTGACTATGAGCCAGATGTTATCCACCGTCAGCGAGCAGCTCCTGGCCCCAGGCGGATTGACCCTGGACAGCCTGCAGGCTGTGCTGGGTGAGTTGGCCGGCCCGGGCATCGATGCCGCCGACTTGTATTTCCAGGGCCAGATCTCAGAAACCTGGGCGCTCGAGGACGGCATCGTCAAAGAGGGCAGCTTCAACCTGGATCAGGGCGTGGGCGTACGTGCCCAATCCGGTGAAAAGACCGGCTTCGCCTACAGCAATGCCATCAACCTGGAAGCCTTGACCTCGGCGGCCCGCGCCGCGCGTTCGATTTCCCGCGCTGGGCAGAATGGCACAGTGCAGGCGTTCCGTAGCCAGGATGTGACCGCCCTGTATGCCCCGGACAACCCGCTGGATGTGCTGACGCGCGCCGAAAAGGTCGACCTGCTCAAGCGTGTCGACGCGGCGACCCGTGCGCTGGACCCGCGTATCCAGCAGGTCAGCGTGAGCATGGCCGGGGTCTGGGAGCGCATTCTCATCGCCGCGGCTGATGGCAGCCTGGCCGCCGACGTGCGCCCGCTGGTGCGTTTCAACGTCAGTGTCATCGTCGAACAGAATGGCCGCCGCGAGCGCGGTGGCCAGGGCGGTGGCGGGCGTACCGACTACCGGTTCTTCACCGAAGACAAGGTCATGGGCTATGCCCGTGAGGCCTTGCGCCAAGCGCTGGTGAACCTGGAAGCGATTCCTGCGCCGGCGGGTACCTTGCCGGTGGTGCTGGGCTCGGGTTGGTCGGGCGTGTTGTTGCATGAGGCGGTGGGCCATGGCCTGGAAGGCGACTTCAACCGCAAGGGCAGCTCGGCGTTCAGCGGCCGTATCGGTGAGCAGGTGGCGTCGAAGCTGTGCACCATCGTCGACGACGGCACCCTTGAAGGCCGCCGTGGCTCACTGAGCGTGGATGACGAAGGTACCCCGACCGAGTGCACCACGCTGATCGAAAACGGTGTGCTCAAAGGCTACATGCAGGACAAGCTGAACGCCCGCCTGATGGGCATGGCGGTGACCGGCAACGGCCGTCGCGAGTCCTACGCGCACCTGCCGATGCCACGCATGACCAACACCTACATGCGTGCCGGCGAGAGCGACCCGCAAGAAATCATCGCCTCGGTGAAAAAAGGCATCTACTGCGCCAACCTTGGTGGTGGCCAGGTGGATATCACCAGCGGCAAGTTCGTGTTCTCAACCAGTGAGGCGTACTTGATCGAGGACGGCAAGATTACTGCGCCGGTCAAAGGGGCAACGCTGATTGGTAACGGACCGGAGGCGATGAGCCGCGTGTCGATGGTCGGCAATGACCTGGCCCTGGACAGTGGTGTCGGGACCTGCGGCAAGGATGGGCAATCGGTGCCGGTAGGGGTAGGGCAGCCGACGCTGAAGCTGGATGCGATCACAGTTGGCGGTACTGGCGCGTGATGGCGTTGGGGACCGCTTTGCGGTCCTTTCGCAGCGCAAGGCTGCTCCTACAGGTATCGCATGCCCCTGTAGGAGCAGCCTTGCGCTGCGAATGGGCCGCAACGCGGCCCCACGGCATCAACGCAAACCGCGCTGCAGCTCGTCGAGGTCGCGGATGTACTTGAACACCTTGCGCGCAGCAGCAGGCGGCTTGTTCCGCGCTTTTTCGTGCTGGGCATGGCGGATCAGCGAGCGCAGTTGCTGGCGATCGGTGTCGGGGTATTCGTTGACGAAGCGCTCGAGGTCTTCGTCATTACCGTCGATGAGCCGGTCGCGCCAGCGCTCCAGGCCGTGGAAGCGCTCGTTGTACTGGCGGGTCGAGCTGTCCATCTGTTCGAGCAAGGCATGGATGGCATCCAGGTCCTGGACGCGCATCAGCTTGCCGACGAACGACATGTGCCGTTTGCGGGCTCCGTGAGCTGTGTGCTTGCTGGCCTCGGCCAACGCTTTGCGTAGCTCGTCGGTCAACGGCAGGCGTGCCAGGGTGTCGGCCTTGAGCGTAGTGAGGCGCTCGCCGAGTTCAACCAGTTCATGCAGTTCGCGCTTGATCTGGGTTTTGCTTTTTTCGCCGTCGTAGGCGTCGTTTGAATCAACCATGGTGGCAGTCCGCTAGAAATCGCCGCCATGATAACCAGTCGGGGGCCGCTTGTCCGGCCCGGTCGTAGAATGACCCTCGCCGAACGCAGAATTTGAGTGGAGAGAACCATGAGTGCAGTCCAGAGCGTAGGTCCCAAAGACCTGCCAGCGTTGCAGGAACAGGTCGAAGCGATCATCGCCGAAGCGCGTCGCCAGGGTGCCAGTGCCTGCGAAGTAGCGGTGTCGCTGGAGCAGGGCCTGTCCACCACGGTGCGCCAGCGTGAGGTCGAAACGGTCGAGTTCAACCGTGACCAGGGCTTTGGCATCACCCTCTATGTCGGCCAGCGCAAAGGCTCGGCCAGCACCTCCGCGAGTGGCCCAGACGCGATCCGCGAGACCGTTGCCGCAGCCTTGGCCATCGCCAAGCACACCTCTGAAGACGAATGCTCGGGGCTGGCCGATGCCGCGTTGATGGCGCGCGAAATCCCGGACCTGGACCTTTATCACGACTGGGATATCGAACCCGAGAAGGCGATCGAGATGGCCTTGGCCTGCGAGGCCGCGGCGTTCGACGCCGATGCCCGCATTCTCAACGCCGATGGAACCACCCTCAATACCCATCAAGGGTGCCGGGTCTATGGCAACAGCCATGGATTCATCGGTGGTTATGCGTCGACCCGGCACAGCCTGAGCTGTGTGATGATCGCCGAGGGCGACGGGCAGATGCAGCGCGACTACTGGTATGACGTGAACCGCCAAGGCACCTTGCTGGCTGACCCGCGCAGCATCGGCCAGCGCGCGGCCCAGCGTGCGGCCAGCCGCCTCGGCGCACGCCCGGTACCAACGTGCGAAGTGCCGGTGCTGTTCTCGGCGGAGCTGGCCGGCGGCCTGTTCGGCAGCTTCCTCTCGGCGATTTCCGGCGGCAACCTGTACCGCAAGTCGTCGTTCCTTGAAGGCACCCTTGGCCAGCGCCTGTTCCCTAGCTGGTTGACCCTCGATGAGCGCCCGCATATTCCTCGGGCCTTGGGCAGTGCCGCGTTCGATGGCGATGGCTTGGCGACCTACGCCAAACCGTTCGTCGACAAAGGTGAGTTGGTGTCGTACCTGCTGGGCACCTATTCCGGTCGCAAGCTCGGGCTGCCGAGCACGGCCAACTCCGGTGGTGTTCACAACTTGTACGTAACCCATGGCGTCGAAGACCAGTCTGCCCTGATCCGCCGCATGGGGCGTGGCTTGCTGGTGACCGAGCTGATGGGGCATGGCCTGAACATGGTGACCGGCGATTATTCGCGTGGGGCTGCGGGTTTCTGGGTCGAGAACGGCGAGATTCAGCATGCGGTGCAGGAAGTGACCATCGCCGGGAACATGAAGGATATGTTCCAGCAAATTGTCGCGATCGGTAACGATCTAGAGACACGCAGCAATATCCATACGGGCTCGGTGCTGATCGAGCGAATGACGGTTGCAGGGAGCTGATAGGTAACCTGCTCTGGCCTCTTCGCGGGTAAACCCGCTCCCACAGGATCACCGACTGGCTTCAGGTGCTGTGGGGGCGGGTTTACCCGCGAAGGGGCCGGTACAGCCCAGTCTGTTTAAGACTGATTTAGAGAACCCGGCCCTGGCGCCGGGTTTTTTTATGCGTCCTACCTCACGGCTTTAGTCGATCTGTACTTGAAGTGATTCTATTTATCACTTAATAATGAATATCATTACCCAGTTGCTTGGCGATGGTGTTCATGAAATCCGTCCTTCACGAATTGCCCTATTTGGAAAACTGGCGCTGGCTCAGCCGGCGCATTCGCTGCGCGCTCGAGCCCGATGAGCCGCGCCTTATCGAGCACTACCTGGCCGAAGGCCGTTACCTGGTGTGCTGCACCGAAACCTCGTCCTGGACGGTGGCGTTGACCTCCTTCCGCCTGCTGCTGGATACCGCCTGCGACCGCATGCTGCCGTGGCATTGGCGCTGCCTGTGCCTGGACCAGGCCTGGCGCCCGTTGCTGGACCTGCGCAACCTCGACCGCCGCGAACAAAACCAGCGCTGGCAGCCCTACGCCCTGCAGTTGGCCAACTGCGTGCTGCTGCCTTCGATTTCTCCCGATGAACTGATGCAAGGATTAGACGATGAGTAATACCCGTATCGAGCGTGACAGCATGGGTGAGCTTCAGGTGCCTGCCGAGGCCCTGTATGGCGCCCAGACACAGCGCGCGGTCGACAACTTCCCGATCAGCGGCCAGCGCATGCCGGCCCAGTTCATTCGCGCATTGCTGCTGGCCAAGGCCGCAGCGGCCAAGGCCAACATCGAGCTGGAGCAAGTGACCGCCGACCAGGGCCAGGCCATCGTTAAGGCGGTTGAGCAACTGCTTGCGGAAGATTTCATCCAGCATTTCCCGGTGGACGTGTTCCAGACCGGTTCCGGCACCAGTTCGAACATGAACGCCAACGAAGTGATCGCCACCCTGGCCAGCCGTGTGCTGGGTGATGCGGTCAATGCCAACGACCATGTGAACTGCGGCCAGAGCAGCAACGACATCATCCCGACCACCATCCATGTCAGTGCCGCCTTGGCGCTGCACGAGCAGCTACTGCCGGCGTTGCGGCACCTGGTGCAGGTGATCGAGGCCAAGTCGGTGCAGGTGCACGCCTTTGTAAAAACCGGCCGCACTCACCTGATGGACGCCATGCCCGTGCGCATGAGCCAGGTGCTCGACGGCTGGGCGGCGCAAATCAACGGCGCGCTGGCGCACATTGAGGCGACCCTGCCGAGCTTGCAGGCGCTGGCCCAGGGCGGTACCGCCGTCGGGACCGGCATCAACGCCCATCCACAGTTCGCGGCCGGTTTCGCGCGTCAGCTGAGTGCCCTGACCCAGGTCGAGTTCACTCCCGGGCAAAACCTGTTTGCGCTGATCGGCTCGCAAGACACGGCGGTGGCCCTTTCCGGCCAGCTCAAGACCACCGCCGTGGCACTGATGAAAATCGCCAACGACCTGCGCTGGATGAACTCCGGCCCCTTGGCCGGCCTCGGCGAGATCGAGCTGCAAGGCTTGCAGCCGGGCTCGTCGATCATGCCGGGCAAGGTCAACCCAGTGATCCCGGAAGCCACCGCCATGGTCGCCGCGCAGGTGATCGGCAATGACGCGACCATCGCCATCGCCGGGCAGTCGGGCAACTTTGAGCTGAACGTCATGTTGCCGGTGATCGCCCGCAACCTGCTGGAAAGCATCGAGCTGATGGCCAACGTCAGTCGCCTGCTGGCCGACAAGGCCATCGCCACCTTCAAGGTCAATGAAAGCAAGCTCAAGGAGGCGCTGGCGCGCAACCCGATCCTGGTCACTGCGCTGAACCCGATCATCGGCTACCTCAAGGCTGCCGAAATCGCCAAGACCGCCTACAAGCAGGGCCGCCCGATCATCGACGTGGCGCTGGAACACACCGACTTGTCGCGTGACCAGCTCGAGGCCCTGCTGGACCCGGAAAAACTCACGGCCGGCGGTATCTGACTCAGCGTCACCGCCGAGCGTACGAGCCATCGCGCTCAGGAGAAACGTCATGCAGCACTGGAAACGCACCACTGAAACCGCCAACCGCCTGTTCGAGCAAGGTGAATGGGTCGATGCCCGGGAACACTACCTGCAAGCCTTGGCCTTGGCCCAGGTGCTGTTCGAGCGCTGGCATGACGTCGACGAAGCGGTGGCGGTGTTCGTCATCGCTCACCACAACCTGGCCGACCTGCACCTGCGCCTGAACCAGCCGCACGAGAGCGCCGACTACCTGTGCTCTGCACACCAGCGCCTGCTCCAGGCCAGCCAGGAAGCGCGCTTGCCCCAGGCGCTGCGGGATGCAGCGCTGCGCCACAGTTCACGCACCTACACCGAATTGCTGAGTTTCATTGCCGAGTACGGACAGTACCCGCGCACCGAGCGCCTGCTCAACCGTCACGCCCCCGCCGCCAGCGAGCTGGCCGCGCAAACAGGCGTGACACCCAGAACCCACGCTTACGGAATCCATTGATATGCCACATACCTTGCCTGCGTTGCCTTATGCCTACGATGCGCTGGAGCCGCACATCGATGCCCAGACCATGGAAATTCACCACAGCAAGCACCACCAGACCTACATCAACAACCTCAACGCTGCCATCGAAGGCACCGAGTGGGCCGAATGGCCGGTGGAGCAGTTGGTAAGCGCGGTCAAGCAGCTGCCAGAAAAGCTGCAGGGCGCCGTGATCAACCAAGGCGGCGGCCACGCCAACCACACGCTGTTCTGGACGGTGATGGCGCCACACGGCGGCGGCCAGCCACACGGTCAGGTGGCCAAGGCCATCGAGGCCGAGCTGGGTGGGTTCGACGCGTTCAAGGACGCCTTCACCAAAGCAGCGCTGACCCGCTTTGGCAGTGGCTGGGCGTGGCTCAGCGTCACCCCGGGCAACACGCTGGTGGTCGAAAGCAGCGGTAACCAGGACAGCCCGCTGATGCACGGCAACACGCCGATTCTCGGGTTGGACGTGTGGGAGCACGCCTACTACCTGAAATACCAGAACCGTCGCCCTGAATACATCGGTGCCTTCTACAACGTCGTCGACTGGGCGGAAGTGGAACGTCGTTATCTCGAAGCCTTGAAGTGAGTCGATCCGGTATGCGTTCACAGGTGTTGTCCGTCAGCAGCGTGCGTCTGTTTCGTCTGGCGATAGGAACCTTGCTGTTGCTGGCGGGCACAGCATTGCTGCTGGCGCAGGGCATTGCCTGGCTGGGCCTAGAGCCGCGCATGCTGCGTGCCCTCGAAGGGGGCGCATTGTGCGCGTTGGGGACAGCGCTGGGCGCGGTACCGGTGTTGGTGATTCGTAACATGCCGGTAGCCCTGGCCGACACACTGCTGGGCTTCGGCGCGGGTGTGATGCTGGCGGCCACCGCGTTTTCCCTGATCATCCCGGGGCTGGAGGCGGCGCAAGGCATCGGCTTCAGCCCTTGGGGCGCGGGCGGCCTGATCAGCTTTGGCCTGATGTTTGGCGCCTTGTGCCTGTTCCTGGTCGACCTCAAGGTCTCCGGAGCCTCGCCAGAAGCCTTGGTCGGCACGGACAACCAGCCGGTGATCGCCGCGCGAATCTGGTTGTTCGTGATCGCCATCATCGCCCACAACATTCCTGAAGGCATGGCCATTGGCGTGTCTGCGGGCGGTGGCATGGCCGATGCCGACAGCCTGGCAATGGGCATCGCTTTGCAGGATGTGCCGGAAGGGCTGGTGATTGCGCTGGTGCTGGCGGGGGCGGGCATGCCGCGTTTCAAGGCATTCTTGATTGGTGCCGCTTCAGGCCTGGTCGAACCGGTGGCAGCGGTTATTTGTGCCTGGCTGGTAAATGTGGCAGAGCTGCTGTTGCCGTTGGGCCTGGCGTGTGCCGCCGGGGCGATGCTGCTGGTAGTGACCCAGGAGATCATCCCCGAGTCGCGCAGCAATGGGCATCACCGCCTGGCCAGTTTGGGATTGTGTATCGGTTTTTGCCTGATGATGGTGATGGACACGGCGATGTCTTGAATGTGGTGAAGGCAGGCTGCCCTTCGCCAACGTTGTCAGGCGAAGATAACTTCTACCCGGCCCTCGCGTCGTGAGCGAGGCGCCGCCTTGACCACAATCTGAATGTCGCGGCCAAGGCGTGCCAGGCAATCAATCATTTTTGTTTCGCTGATACCGCGAAACTTCCCTCGCATCATTTCGGAGACCTTGGGTTGCGGAAGCCCCAGTACTGCCGCTGCCTGCACTTGAGTCAGGTGGCGTGCCTTGATGATGCTGCAGATCTTGCTGGCCAGGTGTGCCTTTATCAGCATTTCGCCAGCGTCTGCGCTGTTGAGGTCGGCATAGACGTTTCCGCTGCTTTCTTCGATCTCAATCATGTGTTGTTCCTTTTGCGTGAGCCACTGCCTGCTTCAGCCTTGACTTGATCAAGTCCAATTCGTGCTTGGGTGTCTTGATGCCTGAATTGGATTTTTTCTGGAAACAATGCAGGACGTACACCGCAGCCCCCAGGCTTACGGTATAGATGGCGCGATAGGTGTCGCTGTTGTGGTTTTCCACCACCTCCAGAACGCCAGCACCGGTGAAGCCCTTCAGGCATTTCGCCTGAGGGTGTTTGCTCCCTTCTTGTGCCAAATGCAGGGCAAAGCCGAAAATATCCTGTACATCGCTTGGCGCTTCCTGCAGATCCTTCTTACTACTTCCTACCCAGTACAGCGGTTTGACACGTTTGAATGCATCCATGACATCGTCCTAATCTATACCTATATAGGTATAAATACAAACGCGCTCTTGGTCATGCTGAAAATTGGCAGGGGATGTTGCCGGGCTTTACTCGCCTTCGTCGAAGTAGTTGTTGATCAACTCGACCAGTGCGTCCAGCGCGTCGTTGTCCTGTTCGCCTTCGGTCAGCAAGTGCACTTGGGTGCCTTTGCCTGCCGCGAGCATCATCACCGCCATGATGCTCTTGCCGTCCACCAGCTTGTCTGGCGCGCGGCCTACCTTGACCTGGCAGGGAAAGCGCCCGGCCACGCCGACGAACTTGGCCGCCGCCCGGGCATGCAGGCCCAGCTTGTTGATGATGGTGATTTCGCGGGCGGGCATCGTGGGGTGGATCCTGTGGGCTAGAGGTCGCGGTGGCGGACCTGGACGTTTTTCAGGGATTGCTGCAGCAACATGCCGAGGCGTTCGGTGAGGTACACCGACCGGTGATGGCCACCGGTGCAGCCAATGGCGATGGTGACATAGGCGCGGTTGCTGGCGGCGAAGCGGGGCAGCCATTTAAGCAGGTAGCTGGAAATGTCGTTGAACATCTCTTCGACGTCCGGCTGGGCGGCGAGGTAGTCGATTACCGGTTGTTCGAGACCAGAATGCTCACGCAATTCGGGCTTCCAGTAGGGGTTGGGCAAGCAGCGCACGTCGAACACCAGGTCGGCATCGACCGGCATACCACGTTTGAAGCCAAAGGATTCGACCAGGAACGCGGTGCCAGGCTCTGGCTGGTTGAGCAGGCGCAGCTTGATCGAGTCGCGCAACTGGTAAAGGTTGAGGCTGGTGGTGTCGATCTTGAGGTCGGCAAGGTCGGCGATCGGCCCCAGCATGTCGCTTTCCACGCGTATCGCTTCTGCCAGGGAACGGTCGGCATTGGTCAGCGGGTGACGCCGACGGGTCTCCGAAAAGCGCTTGAGCAGGGTGTCTTCGTCGGCATCCAGGTACAGCACATCACACTTGATATGCCGGGCTCGGGCCTCTTCGAGCAGCTCGGGGAAACGCGTCAGGTGGCTGGGCAGGTTGCGCGCGTCAATCGACACGGCGACCTTGGGCTGCAGCAACTCGGTATTGATCAAGGCATCTTCCGCAAGCTGCGGCAGCAGCCCGGCGGGAAGGTTGTCGATGCAATAGAAACCGTTGTCTTCCAGGACATCGAGGGCGGTGCTCTTGCCGGAGCCGGACCGGCCGCTGACGATGATCAGGTGCATGTTCAGTGCTCGTTCTGTACGTCCAGGACAACCTGGTACAGGGCCTCGTTACTGCTGGCGGCACGCAGACGATCACGGACCTCTTTGCGATCGAGCATGCTGGCGATCTGGCGCAGCAGTTCCAGGTGCGCATCGGTGGCAGCTTCGGGCACCAGCAGGACGAACAGCAGGTCCACAGGTGCGCCATCGATGGCGTCGTAGTCGATCGGCGCCTCCAGGTGCAGCAGTGCGCTGACCGGGGCGGTGCATCCTTCGAGTCGGCAGTGGGGGATGGCGATGCCGTTGCCGAACCCGGTCGAACCGAGTTTTTCACGGGCGACCAGTTTTTCGAAGACGTCTTGCATCTCCAGCTCTGGCACTTGTTCGGCGATGACGGTGGCGACCTTTTCGAGGGCGCGCTTCTTACTGCCGCCCGGCACGTTCACGAGGGAACGGCCGGGGGTCAGGATGGTTTCAAGTCGGATCATGGATGAGGGGGATCAGCGGGCAGCTGCACCTTGCAGCAGGCTTTGCTGTTTTTCCTTGTGTTTTTTCAGTTGGCGGTCGAGCTTGTCGGCCAAGGCGTCGATCGCTGCATACATGTCTTCGTGTTCCGCGTTGGCTACCACTTCACCGCCCGGAATCTGCAGGGTCGCTTCGACCTTCTGCTGCAGCTTCTCGACCTTCATGATGACCTGCACGTTAGTGATCTTGTCGAAGTGACTTTCCACGCGGGCGAGCTTTTCAAGCACATAATCGCGCAGCGGCTGGGTGACTTCTACATGCTGTCCACTGATATTGACTTGCATACAGCTTCTCCTTTATTGCCCGTGCATAAAGAGGCAAGTCTTGCACCTGCCCCAAAAACGCTGTGGCACATACCAGGTGCTACATCAGTCGCTTGCGCTCGCTCGACGGTGCGATGCCGAGAGACTCGCGGTACTTGGCGACGGTGCGACGGGCTACCTGGATGCCTTGTGCCTCCAGTAAACCAGCGATCTTGCTGTCACTCAATGGCTTTTTCTGATTTTCCGCCGCAACCAGTTTCTTGATGATCGCGCGGATCGCTGTGGACGAGCATTCTCCGCCTTCAGCGGTGCTGACGTGGCTTGAGAAAAAGTATTTCAGTTCGTAGATGCCGCGGGGCGTGTGCATGTATTTTTGCGTGGTAACCCGCGAAATGGTCGACTCGTGCATGCCGACGGCTTCGGCGATGTCATGCAGGACCAACGGCTTCATCGCTTCGTCGCCATGGTCGAGGAAGCCGCGCTGATGCTCGACGATCTGCGTGGCCACTTTCATCAGGGTTTCGTTGCGGCTTTGCAGGCTCTTGATGAACCAGCGCGCTTCTTGCAGCTGATTGCGCATGAAGGTGTTGTCGGCGCTGGTGTCGGCGCGGCGGACAAAGCCTGCGTACTGCGGGTTGACGCGCAGGCGCGGGATGGCTTCCTGGTTCAGCTCCACCAGCCAGCGGTCGCTGTCCTTGCGCACGATGACGTCGGGCACGACGTACTCGGGCTCGCTCGATTCGATCTGCGAGCCAGGGCGCGGGTTGAGGCTTTGCACCAGCTCGATGACCTGGCGCAGCTCGTCTTCCTTGATCTTCATGCGCCGCATCAGCTGGCTGTAGT
Source organism: Pseudomonas sp. DCB_AW (assembly GCF_026240895.1). Taxonomy (NCBI): domain Bacteria; kingdom Pseudomonadati; phylum Pseudomonadota; class Gammaproteobacteria; order Pseudomonadales; family Pseudomonadaceae; genus Pseudomonas; species Pseudomonas sp. DCB_AW. The sequence continues at coordinate 15,940 of NZ_JAPFCE010000030.1, read as the reverse complement.
CGCGGCTGCCGAGCAGGTCGATGAAGTCGGTGACCAGGCGTTTGGCCTCGGCCATCCACGGCGTGCTGGCCGGTAGCTGGCGCAGTTGCAGCAGCAGGCATTCGCCCAGGTTGCGTGCGGCGATGCCGGCAGGCTCGAACTGCTGAATACGGTGCAGGACCGCTTCGACCTCATCCAGTTCGATATCCAGTTCGGGGTCGAAACCGGCGCAGATCTCTTCGAGGGTGTCTTCGAGGTAGCCCTGGCCATTGATGCTGTCGATCAGGGTGACGGCGATCAGGCGATCGGTGTCGGACATCGGCGCCAGGTTCAACTGCCACAGCAGGTGGCTTTGCAGGCTTTCGCCGGCCGATGTGCGGGTGGTGAAGTCCCACTCGTCGTCATCGTTGCTCGGCAGGCTGCTGGCGCTGGTCTGGTAGATGTCTTCCCAGGCGGTATCGACGGGCAGCTCGTTGGGGATTCGCTCGCTCCACTCGCCGTCTTCCAGGTTTTCGGCACTGTTGGTGCTTTCCTGGAAGCTGTTGTCCTGGACTTCGGCGGCCGGTTTGTTCTCGGCGTTATCGGCCATCGGGTCGCTGTTGTCGAAGTCCTCGCCGTCTTCCTGACGTTCGAGCATCGGGTTCGATTCCAGCGCTTCCTGGATTTCCTGTTGGAGGTCCAGGGTAGAGAGCTGGAGGAGGCGGATGGCCTGTTGCAACTGAGGAGTCATCGTCAGTTGCTGGCCCATTTTTAGGACGAGCGATGGTTTCATGGCAGGGGCTTAATACCTTGTTCGCCGGCGCGCATGCGCCATCCACTACACGAGGGCGCCGGAGCGCCAAATTCAAGCAAGTTTTATGCCTTAAATTGTAGCGTTTGCCTAGAGCACCGTAACAACTTAAACCCCGACAGGGTCGATTTGCCAGTGCTCCAGGTGCGTCCCGGGGTCAGAGCCGGAACTCGTGACCCAGGTAAACCTCTTTGACCAGTTCATTGGCCAGGATGGTCTCGGCGTCGCCTTCGGCGATCAGTCGGCCATCATTGACGATATAGGCGGTTTCGCAGATATCCAAGGTCTCACGCACGTTGTGGTCGGTAATCAGTACGCCGATCCCCTTGGCCTTGAGGTGGTGGATGATCTGCTTGATGTCACCGACGGAAATCGGGTCGACGCCCGCGAAGGGTTCGTCGAGCAGGATGAACTTCGGTGCGGTCGCCAGGGCGCGTGCGATCTCGACACGGCGGCGTTCGCCACCCGAGAGGCTCATGCCGAGGTTGTCGCGGATGTGGCTGATGTGGAACTCCTGCAGCAGGCTTTCCAGCTCCTTGCGGCGGCCGTCGCGGTCGAGCTCCTTGCGGGTCTCGAGGATCGCCATGATGTTGTCGGCCACCGACAGCTTGCGGAAGATCGAAGCTTCCTGCGGCAGGTAGCCGATACCGGCACGCGCGCGACCGTGCATGGGCTGGTGGCTGACATCGAGGTTGTCGATCAGCACGCGCCCTTGCTCAGCCTGGACCAGGCCGACGATCATGTAGAAGCAGGTGGTCTTGCCGGCGCCGTTGGGGCCGAGCAGGCCGACGATCTGGCCGCTGTCGATCGACAGGCTGACGTCGCGCACGACTTGCCGACCCTTGTAGCTCTTGGCCAGGTGCTGGGCTTTGAGGGTTGCCATTTACTCGGCCTTCTTCTTCGGCTGGATCACCATGTCGATGCGCTGACGTGGTTGAGTCACGTTGCCACCACGACCGGCGGTCGCAACCTGGGTCTTGGTGTTGTAGACGATCTTCTCGCCTTCAGTGGTGTTGCCTTCATTCTCGACCTTGGCGCGGTCGGTAAGGATCACCGTGTCTTTCTGCGCCTGGTATTGAATGGTCACGGCCCAGCCTTTCATCTTGTCCGGCTTGGCGGTGCTCTGCTGCTGTTCGAAGTAGGCCAGGTTGCCCACCGAGGTGACCACGTCGATGTCGCCATTGGCGGCGCGGGTCATGGTCACGGTGTTGCCTTTGATCATCATCGAGCCTTGGGTGATGATGACGTCACCGGTGTAGGTGGCCACGCCTTGCTTGTCGTCCAGGTGCGCGTTGTCGGCCTGGATGCGGATAGGCTGGTCACGGTCGGTCGGCAGTGCGAAGGCGCTCGCGCTTCCCAGTGCTGCGCTCAGGCTGAGCAAAAGGGGGAGGGTTTTAACGAGCCTCATACTGTCCTCTTACGTTAGAGAGCAGGTCCATCCTGCCTTCTTTCAAATACGCTTTCATTCCTTTGCCCGTGGTCGTGCCACCGGCGCCGTCGATTCTAACGGCTTGCTCGGTCTGCGCATATTGCTTCTGCGGGAATACGGTCATGCGTGAGCTGGTGATAATCGTTTCACGCTTCTTTTCGTCAGTGCGGGCAATGCGCACCTGGTCGATCAGCTCGACCTCGGTGCCGTCCGGGTTGACCTCGGCACGGACACTTTGCACGTGCCACGGGTACTCGGTGCCGCGGTACATGTGCAGGTCTGGCGTGGTCACCAGTGTGACCTCGGTGGCCGTCAGGTGTTCGACCTTGTCGGCGGTCATTTCGTACTGCAACTTGCCGTCGGGCAGGAACTGCACGCTGTGGGCATTGATCGCGTAGTAGTCGATGGCGCTCTCGTCGACCTGGGCCGTGGGCTGGTCGAGGAAGCTCTCGGGGCTGACATTCCAGTAGCCGATCGCCGCCAGCAGGGCGCCGATGGCCACGAGCAGCACAATATTGCGGGCTTTCTTGCTGAACATGAGCAGCCTTAAAGGTAATGTGCGTTGGCAGCGTCCAGGGTGCCCTGGGCCTGCATGATCAGTTCACAAAATTCACGCGCCGCGCCTTCACCGCCGCGGGCCTGGGTCACCCCGTGCGCATGTTGGCGAACGAAGGGGGCGGCGTTGGCCACCGCCATGCCCAGGCCGACCCGGCGGATCACCGGCAGGTCGGGCAGGTCGTCGCCCAGGTAGGCGACTTGTTCATAGCTTAGGCCGAGTTCGGCGAGCAAGCCGTCGAGTACCACCAATTTGTCCTCGCGGCCCTGGTACAGGTGCGGTATGCCGAGGTTTTTCGCACGGCGCTCGACCACCGGGGTTTTGCGCCCGCTGATGATTGCCGTGGTCACGCCCGATGCCATGAGCATCTTGATGCCCTGGCCGTCGAGGGTGTTGAAGGTCTTGAACTCGCTGCCGTCTTCGAGGAAGTACAGGCGGCCGTCGGTGAGCACGCCGTCAACGTCGAACACGGCAAGCTTGATGGCCTGGCCACGTTGAATCAAATCCTGGGTCATTTACATTACTCCGGCGCGCAACAGGTCGTGCATGTTCAGGGCGCCGGTCGGGCGGTCGTCCTGGTCGACCACCACCAGCGCGTTGATCTTGTGGTCTTCCATGATTTTCAGGGCCTCGGCGGCCAGCATTTCGGCGCGGGCGGTCTTGCCATGCACGGTCATCACCTGGTCGATCAAGGTGGTGTGCATGTCGATATTGCGGTCCAGGCTGCGGCGCAGGTCGCCGTCGGTGAAGATCCCGGCCAGTTTGCCGTCCGGTTCGAGGATCACGGTCATGCCCAGGCCTTTGCGTGACATTTCCAGTAGCGCATCCTTGAGCAGGGTGCCGCGTGCCACCTGGGGCAGTTCGGCGCCTGCGTGCATCACGTTCTCGACCTTGAGCAGCAGGCGGCGGCCAAGGGCGCCTCCGGGGTGCGAAAAGGCGAAGTCTTCGGCAGTGAAGCCACGGGCTTCGAGCAGGGCGATGGCCAGGGCGTCGCCCAACACCAGCGCTGCGGTGGTCGAAGAAGTGGGGGCCAGGTTCAGCGGGCAGGCCTCCTGGGTGACGCGGGCGTCGAGGTTGACCTCGGCAGCCTGGGCCAGGGGCGAATCGGCATTGCCGGTCAGGCTGATCAGTTGGATGCCGAGGCGCTTGATCAGCGGCAGCAAGGTGATGATTTCTGCAGTGCTGCCAGAATTGGACAGGGCCAGGATGACATCGTCCCGGGTGATCATGCCCATGTCGCCATGGCTGGCTTCAGCGGGGTGCACGAAGAACGCAGGCGTGCCGGTGCTGGCCAGGGTGGCGGCGATCTTGTTGCCGATATGCCCCGACTTGCCCATGCCGACCACCACGACCCGGCCCTTGCTGGCCAGAATCAGCTCGCAGGCCTTGACGAAGTTGGCGTCGATACGCGGCGCCAGGCTTTCCACGGCCTCGACTTCGAGGCGCAAGGTGCGCAGGGCGGACTGGATCAGCTCACTGGATTGGCTCATGTCGTCAAACAATGCCTGATGAAAAGGCGGCGATTATAGCCGCAATGGAAGAAAGCCTCATCCTTTCGATTGCCCGGCAAATGCCATGGAAGTCTGTCGTTGTGCTGAACGACACGCTCCATGGCCTTGGGGCCGCCCTGTCAGCGGTGCTATAGTTCGCCGCTATTCGGCCTGTCAGGGGCACGTGTGCCTTCACGATGAGGGCAAGCGTCCACTAGGACGAGGCTGCACTAGCAAGGAGTCTAGATGAGTGTGGATAGCGCCTACGCGGTCGAGTTGAAGGGAGTGACCTTCAAGCGCGGTTCGCGCAGCATTTTCAGCAATGTCGACATACGCATCCCGCGCGGCAAGGTCACCGGCATCATGGGGCCATCGGGTTGCGGCAAGACCACATTGCTACGCCTGATGGGTGCGCAACTGCGTCCGTCCAGCGGCGAGGTATGGGTAGCCGGGCAAAATCTGCCGACGCTGTCGCGCAGCGACCTGTTCGACGCGCGCAAGCAGATGGGCGTGCTGTTCCAGAGTGGCGCGCTGTTCACCGACCTCGATGTGTTCGAGAACGTGGCCTTCCCGCTGCGCGTGCACACCCAGCTGTCGGAAGAGATGATTCGCGACATCGTGTTGATGAAACTGCAGGCTGTCGGCCTGCGCGGTGCCATCGACCTGATGCCTGACGAACTGTCCGGTGGCATGAAGCGCCGGGTGGCGTTGGCGCGTGCAATCGCCCTGGACCCGCAGATCCTCATGTACGACGAACCGTTCGTCGGCCAGGACCCGATCGCCATGGGGGTACTGGTGCGCCTGATCCGCCTGCTCAACGATGCCTTGGGCATCACCAGCATCGTGGTTTCCCACGACCTGGCCGAAACCGCCAGCATTGCCGACTACATCTACGTGGTAGGGGATGGCCAGGTGCTGGGGCAGGGCACGCCCGACGAGCTGATGGGCTCGGACAACCCGCGTATTCGCCAGTTCATGAAAGGCGATCCGGATGGCCCGGTACCCTTCCACTTTCCCGCGCCTGATTACCGCGCCGACCTGCTGGGGGCGCGTTGATGCGCAGAAAATCCTTACTCGAACGTGTTCGCCTGTTCGGTCGCTCGGCGATCGACGTGCTGGCCGTGCTCGGGCGTTCCTGTCTGTTTCTGTTCCATGCGCTGATCGGGCGTGGCGGTATTGGCGGTGGCTTCCAGCTGCTGACCAAGCAGCTGTACTCGGTGGGCGTGCTGTCGCTGGCGATCATCGTCGTGTCCGGTGTGTTCATCGGCATGGTGCTGGCGCTGCAGGGGTACAGCATCCTGACCAAGTACGGCTCTGAACAGGCGGTCGGGCAGATGGTGGCCCTGACCCTGCTGCGTGAGCTCGGGCCGGTGGTGACCGCACTGTTGTTCGCCGGCCGCGCAGGTTCTGCGCTGACCGCCGAAATTGGCAACATGAAGTCCACCGAGCAGCTGTCGAGCCTGGAAATGATCGGCGTCGACCCGCTCAAGTACATCGTTGCGCCACGCCTATGGGCCGGTTTCATCTCGCTGCCGCTGCTGGCGCTGATCTTCAGCGTGGTCGGCATCTGGGGTGGGTCGTGGGTCGCCGTGGATTGGCTGGGCGTCTACGAGGGCTCGTTCTGGGCCAACATGCAGAACAGTGTTTCCTTCACCGACGACGTGCTGAACGGCTTGATCAAGAGCCTGGTGTTCGCCTTCGTCACCACCTGGATCGCCGTATTCCAGGGGTACGACTGTGAGCCCACCTCAGAAGGGATCAGCCGTGCCACCACCAAGACCGTGGTCTATGCCTCGTTGGCTGTCCTGGGTCTGGACTTTATTCTGACCGCCTTGATGTTTGGAGATTTCTGATGCAAAACCGCACCCTGGAAATCGGTGTCGGCCTGTTCCTCCTGGCCGGGATCCTGGCGCTGCTGCTGCTGGCCCTGCGAGTCAGCGGGCTGTCGGCCAGCCCGAGCAGCGATACCTATAAAGTTTATGCGTACTTCGACAATATCGCCGGTTTGACGGTCAGAGCTAAAGTGACCATGGCCGGTGTGACGATCGGCAAGGTCACCGCCATCGATCTGGACCGTGATTCCTACACCGGTCGGGTGACGTTGCAGCTGGACAAGACCGTCGACAACCTGCCGACCGATTCCACTGCTTCGATCCTGACCGCCGGGTTGCTGGGCGAGAAGTACATCGGCATCAGCGTGGGCGGCGAAGACGACGTGCTCAAGGATGGCGCGACCATCCACGACACCCAGTCGGCACTGGTGCTGGAAGATCTGATTGGCAAGTTCCTGCTCAACTCCGTTGGCAAGGAACCGAAAGAAGCGCAACCGGCTAATTAAGGAGTTTCCATGATTTCGATCCTGCGACGTGGCCTGCTGGTCCTGCTGGCGGCCTTCCCTTTGCTGACCGTGGCGGCGCAGACGCCTCACGATGTGGTGCAAGGCACGACCAACGAATTGCTTGGCGACCTCAAGGCCAACAAGGATCAGTACAAGTCCAACCCCAACGCCTTCTACGATGCGCTCAACCGCATCCTTGGCCCGGTGGTGGACGCTGACGGCATTTCCCGCAGCATCATGACCGTGAAGTATTCGCGCAAGGCCACGCCTGAGCAGATGCAGCGCTTCCAGGAGAACTTCAAGCGCAGCCTGATGCAGTTCTATGGCAACGCCCTGCTGGAATACAACAACCAGGGCATCGTCGTTGACCCGGCCAAGGCTGATGACGGCAAGCGTGCCAGCGTCGGCATGAAGGTGACCGGCAACAACGGCGCCGTGTACCCGGTGCAGTACACCCTGGAGAACATTGCCGGCGAGTGGAAGGTGCGTAACGTCATCGTCAACGGCATCAACATCGGCAAACTGTTCCGCGACCAGTTCGCCGATGCCATGCAGCGCAACGGCAACAACCTGGACAAGACCATCGATGGTTGGGCCGGTGAAGTGGCCAAGGCCAAGGAAACCGCCGATAAGTCGCCCGAGAAGGCAGTGCAATGAGTGAGGCTGGCGTAAGCATGGCCGAGCCGGGCGTACTGCGTTTGACCGGCGTGCTGGACTATCGCAGCGGCCCGGCCTTGCGCAAGCAAGGCAAGGCATTGATCGACGCCTCGCGCGAGCCGCACATGGTGCTGGATTGCTCGGCCGTGGCGAAGTCGTCCAGCGTCGGCCTGTCGCTGCTGCTGGCGTTTATCCGCGATGCCCAGGCGGCAGGCAAGGCCTTCGAAGTACGCGGTATGCCCGACGACATGCGGGAAATTGCCGGGGTTTATGACCTCGATGAAGTGCTGGCTACTTGATGGCAATGCACTGAAGGATGGCCCCTCGGTCAGCGCACGCCCTCAGTGGGCTTCGCAGGCGAGGGGCTTTTTTGTATGATGGCCGACCCGTGCGCATCGGGCGCCGATTGAGGTTGAGCATGCAGGCCGTAGAAGTTAAAAGCTTCCTTGAAGAAAAATTGCCGGGATCCCGGGTCGAAGTTGAAGGCGAAGGCTGCAACTTCCAATTGAACGTGATCAGCGACGAGTTGGCTGGCCTGAGCCCGGTCAAGCGTCAGCAGGCGATCTATGCTCACCTTAATCCCTGGATCGCCAATGGCAGCATCCATGCGGTAACCATGAAATTTTTCAGCAGCGCAGCCTGGGCTGAGCGCACCTGAGCCAACTTGGCGGCGAGACTCCAATGGACAAACTGATTATTACTGGCGGCGCTCGCCTTGACGGCGAGATCCGCATTTCGGGCGCGAAGAACGCGGCATTGCCGATTCTGGCGGCGACCCTGCTGGCTGACGGCCCGGTCACTGTGGCCAACCTGCCGCACCTGCACGACATCACCACCATGATCGAGCTGTTCGGGCGCATGGGCATCGAGCCTGTGATCGACGAGAAGCTGTCTGTGGAAATCGACCCACGCACCATCAAGACGCTGGTCGCGCCGTACGAGCTGGTCAAGACCATGCGCGCCTCGATCCTGGTGCTGGGCCCGATGGTTGCACGTTTCGGCGAGGCTGAAGTAGCCCTGCCTGGCGGTTGCGCCATCGGTTCGCGCCCTGTCGACCTGCACATCCGTGGCCTTGAAGCCATGGGTGCGAAGATCGAAGTCGAAGCTGGCTACATCAAGGCCAAGGCGCCTGAGGGTGGCCTGCGCGGTGCGCACTTCTTCTTCGACACCGTCAGCGTGACCGGTACCGAGAACATCATGATGGCCGCTGCCCTGGCCAAAGGCCGCAGCGTGCTGCAAAACGCTGCCCGTGAACCTGAAGTGGTCGACCTGGCCAACTTCATCAACGCCATGGGCGGCAATGTTCAGGGCGCTGGCACCGACACCATCACCATCGAAGGCGTCGAGCGTCTGCACTCGGCCACTTACCGCGTCATGCCCGACCGTATCGAAACCGGTACCTACCTGGTCGCCGCAGCCGTCACCGGCGGCCGCGTCAAGGTCAAGGACACCGACCCGACCATCCTTGAAGCGGTACTGGAAAAACTCAAGGAAGCGGGCGCCGACATCACCACCGGTGAAGACTGGATCGAGCTGGACATGCACGGCAAGCGGCCCAAGGCTGTCAACCTGCGTACCGCGCCGTACCCAGCGTTCCCGACCGACATGCAGGCGCAGTTCATCTCGCTCAACGCCATCGCCGAAGGCACTGGCGCGGTGATCGAGACGATCTTCGAAAACCGCTTCATGCACGTCTACGAAATGCACCGCATGGGCGCGCAGATCCAGGTCGAAGGTAACACCGCCATCGTCACCGGCGTCAAGACGCTGAAGGGCGCGCCAGTCATGGCCACCGACCTGCGTGCTTCCGCCAGCCTGGTACTGTCGGCGCTGGTGGCCGAAGGCGATACGCTGATCGATCGCATCTACCACATCGACCGTGGTTACGAGTGCATCGAGGAAAAACTGCAGATGCTGGGCGCCAAGATCCGCCGCGTACCGGGTTAATAGCCCACAGGCGCACGATGTGGGAGCGGGCTTGTCCCGCGAAGGAGGCACTGCGGTGTATGGCACCGGCGTTGCCGGTGTTCGCGGGGCTAGCCCGCTCCCACACACGAATTGAATGAGGTCGGGCCTAGGCCCGGCCGGCAGTAGCCGCTTAAGGACCGACGTTTCCCATGTTGACCATCGCGCTATCCAAAGGCCGAATTCTCGACGATACCCTGCCATTGCTGGCCGAGGCCGGTATCGTGCCGACCGAGAACCCGGACAAGAGCCGTAAACTGATCATCCCCACCACGCAGGACGACGTGCGCCTGCTGATCGTGCGTGCCACTGACGTGCCGACCTACGTCGAGCATGGCGCCGCCGACCTCGGTGTGGCTGGCAAGGACGTGCTGATGGAGTACGGCGGCCAGGGCCTGTACGAGCCGCTGGACCTGCAGATTGCCTGCTGCAAGCTGATGACCGCTGGCGTGGTCGGCGCACCTGAACCCAAGGGCCGTCTGCGCGTGGCCACCAAGTTCGTCAACGTCGCCAAGCGTTATTACGCCGAGCAGGGCCGTCAGGTCGACATCATCAAGCTGTATGGCTCGATGGAGCTGGCCCCCCTGATCAACCTTGCCGACAAGATCATCGACGTGGTCGACACCGGCAATACCCTGCGCGCCAATGGCCTGGAACCCCAGGAAATGATCGCCACGATCAGCTCCCGCCTGGTGGTCAACAAAGCATCGATGAAGATGCAGCACGCCCGTATCCAGAGCCTGATCGACACCCTGCGCAAGGCCGTCGAATCGCGACACCGCGGCTGACTCCTGCGCGCGACCTCCGCTGTCGCGCCCGTCTATCCGCGTCATAGCCACTTTTCTCGGGTGCCCGCGCGGATGGACTGGTAGCCTAGGGCGCCTGAGCATTCGCTAATAATCGAGGCCCTCGCCATGACCGTGTCCACTGCAATTGCCCGTCTCAACGCCGCTGATCCGGATTTCGCCCGACATCTGGATCATCTGCTGAGCTGGGAAAGTGTGTCCGATGACGCGGTCAACCAGCGCGTGCTCGACATCATCAAGGCCGTTCGCGAACGCGGCGATGCGGCGCTGGTGGAGTTCACCCAGCGCTTCGATGGTGTCGATGCTAAGTCCATCGATGACCTGATTCTTGGCCGTGAACGCCTTGAGCTTGCCCTGACGCGCATTACCGACACCCAACGTGCAGCCCTGGAAAAAGCCGCCGAGCGCGTGCGCATTTACCACGAGCGGCAGAAGCAGGATTCCTGGCAGTACACCGAAGCCGACGGCACCGTGCTGGGCCAGAAGGTCACACCGTTGGACCGCGCTGGCCTGTACGTACCGGGTGGCAAGGCGTCATACCCGTCCTCGGTACTGATGAACGCCATTCCCGCCAAGGTCGCGGGAGTGACCGAAGTGGTCATGGTGGTGCCGACCCCGCGTGGCGAGGTCAACGAACTGGTGCTGGCCGCTGCCTGCATCGCCGGTGTCGACCGTGTGTTCACCGTGGGTGGCGCACAGGCCGTCGCCGCGCTGGCCTATGGCACCGAGAGCGTGCCGCAGGTGGACAAGATCGTCGGCCCGGGCAACATCTATGTCGCCACCGCCAAGCGCCACGTGTTCGGCCAGGTCGGCATCGACATGATCGCCGGCCCGTCGGAAATTCTCGTGGTGTGTGACGGCCAGACCGACCCGGACTGGATCGCCATGGACCTGTTCTCCCAGGCCGAGCACGACGAAGACGCCCAGGCCATCCTGGTCAGCCCGGACGCTGAGTTCCTCGATCGCGTTGCCGCCAGCATCGACAAGCTGCTGCCGACCATGGAACGCGCCGAGATCATCGAGAAATCGGTCAATGGCCGCGGCGCGCTGATCCAGGTGCGTGACATGCAGCAGGCCATCGACGTGGCCAACCGCATCGCTCCTGAGCACTTGGAGCTGTCAGTCGCCGACCCGCAGGCCTGGTTGCCGCAGATTCGCCACGCCGGTGCGATCTTCATGGGCCGCCACACCAGTGAAGCACTGGGTGACTACTGCGCAGGCCCCAACCACGTGTTGCCAACTTCCGGCACCGCGCGCTTTTCGTCGCCACTGGGGGTGTATGACTTCCAGAAGCGTTCGTCGATCATCTTCTGCTCCGAGCAGGGCGCATCCGAGCTGGGCCACACCGCGTCTGTCCTGGCCCGTGGCGAGTCGCTGACCGCCCACGCCCGCAGTGCTGAATACCGTATCCTGACCCAAGAGAAGGGGAACTGAGCATGAGTCGATTCTGGAGCCCCTTCGTCAAGGACCTGGTGCCTTACGTGCCGGGCGAGCAACCCAAGCTGGCCCGCCTGGTCAAGCTCAACACCAACGAGAACCCCTATGGCCCGTCGCCCAAGGCGCTGGAAGCCATGCGCGGCGAGCTGAACGACAACCTGCGCCTGTACCCGGACCCGAACGGTGACCGGCTCAAGCAGGCGGTGGCCGAGTACTACGGCGTCACCCCGGGGCAGGTGTTTGTCGGCAACGGTTCGGACGAGGTGCTGGCGCACATCTTCCACGGCCTGTTCCAGCACGATGCACCGCTGCTGTTCCCGGACATCAGCTACAGCTTCTATCCGGTGTACTGCGGCCTGTATGGCATTGCCTACGAGCAAGTGGCGCTGGACGAGCAGTTCCAGATCCGCGTCGAGGACTACAAAAAGCCGAATGCCGGGATCATCTTCCCTAACCCGAATGCGCCGACCGGCTGCCTGATGCCGCTGCAAGCGGTCGAGCAACTGCTGCAGGGCAACCCGGATTCGGTGGTGGTGGTGGATGAGGCCTACATCGACTTTGGTGGCGAGACGGCCATCAGCCTGGTAGACCGCTACGACAACCTGCTGGTGACCCAGACGTTGTCCAAGTCCCGTTCGCTGGCTGGCCTGCGCGTTGGCTTGGCAGTGGGCCACCCGGACCTGATCGAAGCGCTGGAGCGGATCAAGAACAGCTTCAACTCCTACCCGCTGGACCGTGCGGCGATCGTCGGTGCAGCCGTGGCGTTCGAAGACCGTGCTTACTTCGAAGAAACCTGCCGCAAGGTGATCGACAGCCGTGAAGTGCTGGTCGAGCAACTGACGGCCAAAGGCTTCGAGGTACTGCCCTCGGCGGCCAACTTCATCTTCGCCCGTCACCCGCAGCAGGATGCGGCCGAGTTGGCGGCTCGCTTGCGTGAGCAAGGCGTGATCGTGCGGCACTTCAAGCAGGCGCGGATTGCCCAGTTCCTGCGGATTACCATCGGTACGCCGGAAATGAACCAGGCGTTGCTTGATGCGCTGAACTGATCAAGGCGGGCTCACGTAGCCGCCTGCTTCGATCTGACCCCGCCTGGCACTGATTGCCAGGCGGGGTTTTTGCTTTCAGGGCTGAACCTGGCTCTCAATAGGCGATTCCCTCGATGCTGTACGGCATGCCGGCAGGCCTGTTGCGTACGGCTGTCGGGGTGCCATCGAGTAGCAGCACATAGTCGTTGACGTCATCCATACCGTCCGGGTCGGTCCACTGCTCGGCCCCAGCCGGTACTTGTGCAACCACATGCCCGTTCTTGAGGATGGTCACGTAGCCCTTGGCGGTACTGTGCCAGCGCAGGCGGGCAGTGGCTTCATCGGCCCTTGCTTTGCGAGCGCCCGTGTTACCGAGCAGGGGTGTGCCGTCGAGCAGCCATTGCGGCTCTAGTGCCACGCCCATGTGGCGCAGGACGGTGGGTGCCACTGAGGTCTGCGCAGGCAGACGGTACAGGTTGTTTGGCCCTGGGTTTTCTTTCGGAATGCTGGGCTGGGTCAGTTCTTTGTTCAGCGGTTTATTGCTGGCGATGAAGATGGTCTTTTCCTGTTCTGTGACGCCGCCATGGCCTTTGCCCCAATAGTCGCGGCCATGGTCCGTGCTGACAATCACCAACCAGTCTTCACGCAGATGGCGGCGGCTGCGTAGGTCGACCGCGTCCAGCAGTTCCCCCACTTGGTTGTCGGCCTTTCGCAGTGCCAGCTGGTAGCGGTTGTCGAAGCCACCGTTGTGGCCGGCTTCATCAGGTTCGCCCAGCTGGATGAAGGTGAAGTCGGCGGGCGTGGTGTCGAGTATCTGCAGCGCCCGCGCGATGACGTTATCGTCGGATAGGCCACTCTCGCGTACGTCGTTGCCGTGGGCGTCCTCGAGCAGGAACGCGGTGTTGATCGGCGACCAGTTCACCACACTGGACAGGTAGGCGGTGGGCAGCGCCTGGCGCAGCCGTTTGAACAGGCTGGGGAAGGCCGGGGAGACCCGCAGCGACTCGGCATTCGAGCCAACGCCATGCTTGTTGCTCCAGACCCCGGTGAGCAGGGTGACCCAGCCAGGGCCGCTGAGCGTTGGTTGTTCGCTGGCCTTGCCGGTGATGCCGCCGGTGTAGGCGCTGCCGTAATACAGGCGTTGCTGCAGATTGCTGGCGTCGCCCAATGCTTCGTAACGGTCGAGTTGCACGCCTTCGATACCGATGATCAGGGTTTTCGGTTGGCGCGCAGGCTGCGCCGGGTCGCAAGCTGCCAGCAGCGTCAGTGTCATCAGAAGCAGGGCTGATAATCGCATGAAGGGGCATCCGGGAACGGTAGAGCGAGCGTTGCAATAAAGCGTGCTGCTCACAACTGGCAGAAATACCAGGTGGTTTGCTGTTCAGAGGGCTTTCCATTAGGCTGCAGCAATTCATCGGATGATTGGTTGAATGTAATGAGCGTAGAGCTGACCAAGCGTTCCCTGGTCGAACTTGCCGTGGAGCGCATGCGCGAGCGCATCCTCAACGGCGACTGGCAGGTAGGGCAGCGCCTGCCGACTGAGCCGGAGCTGGCCCAGGAATTGGGCATCAGCCGCAATACCGTGCGTGAGGCCATGCGCGTGCTGGCGTTCAGCGGTCTGGTGGAAATACGGCAGGGCGATGGCAGTTACCTGCGCACCGCCCAGGACCCGTTGATGGCGGTACAGGCGATGTCCCGCTGCACCCCCGAGCAGGCGCGGGAGACTCGCCATATCCTCGAAGCCGAGGCCATCGGCCTGGCGGCGCTGCGCCGCACCGACGCCGACCTGCACGGGTTGCGTGAAGCCCTTGCGGGCAGCGCCGGGCATTTTCACGGTGACATCGATGCGTATGTGAGCTGCGACCTGGTGTTTCACCAGCGCTTGGTGGATGCCGCCCACAACCCGGCATTGAGTGAGTTGTACCGGTACTTTTCCGGCGTGGTGGCCGCTGCGCTGCAGCACAACATGACCACTGTTCCGCGCTGCCAGTCCACGTTCGATCTGCACGGGGAAATCCTCGACGCCATCGAACAACGTGATTCGGAGCGGGCCAAGCGCCTGAGCCGGACCCTCATCGAATCCTGACCACGAGAAGCCCATGGCTGAATCAATGACCCGTAGCAACCCGCCCGGCGAGCGGGAACTCGACGAACTGCTGATCGACGCCGAAGCCGATGACGAGCAGGTGCAGCAACAGCCTGTGCTGCTGCGCCGGCCCTGGCTGTTGCTGCTGGGCCTGGTATTGGTGGCGCTGAACCTGCGGCCGGCCTTGTCGAGCATGGCGCCGGTGCTGGGCCTGGTGTCCGAAGGCCTGGGTTTGAGCGCCTCGCAGGCTGGCTTGCTGACCACCTTGCCGGTGCTGTGCCTGGGCCTGTTCGCGCCACTGGCGCCGGTGCTGGCGCGGCGTTTTGGCAGTGAGCGGGTGATCCTCGGCATTCTCCTGACCTTGGCCTTGGGCATTGTAGTGCGCAGTGCCTTTGGGGTGGCCGGGGTGTTCCTGGGCAGCCTCATGGCCGGCGCCAGCATTGGCATTATCGGCGTGCTGTTGCCGGGCATCGTCAAGCGCGACTTCCCACAGCATGCCGGCACCTTGACCGGGGTCTACACCATGGCGCTGTGCCTGGGGGCGGCCATGGCGGCCGGTGCCACGGTGCCCCTGGCCCAGCACTACGAAGGCAACTGGGCGCTGGGGCTGGGCTTCTGGGCCGTGCCGGCACTGTTGGCCATGTTGGTCTGGCTGCCGCAGGCGCGCCAGGGGCATGGCCTGCACAAGGTTGCCTATCGAGTGCGTGGCCTGTGGCGTGACCCACTGGCCTGGCAGGTGACCTTGTACATGGGCCTGCAATCGTCGCTGGCCTATATCGTTTTCGGTTGGTTGCCTTCGATTCTGATGGGTCGTGGTCTGAGCCCAACCGAGGCGGGGCTGGTGCTGTCGGGCTCGGTGATCGTGCAATTGATCAGCTCGCTCAGTGCGCCCTGGCTGGCCACGCGCGGCAAGGACCAGCGCTTGGCCATCGTAATTGTCATGCTGGTGACCCTGGCCGGGCTGTTTGGCTGCCTGTATGCGCCTATTTCCGGGCTGTGGGGGTGGGCGGTGCTGCTGGGCCTGGGGCAGGGCGGGACGTTTGCCCTGGCATTGACGTTGATCGTGCTGCGCTCCAAAGACGCCCATGTGGCGGCGAATTTGTCGAGCATGGCGCAAGGGGTGGGCTACACACTGGCGTCGATGGGGCCGTTTGCGGTGGGGGTGGTGCATGACCTGACCGGTGGCTGGGCGGCACTGGGGTGGATCTTTGCCGTGCTAGGCCTGGGTGCCATTGTTTTCGGGCTTGGGGCTGGGCGGGCGTTGCATGTGCAGGTGACCAGCGAAAAAGTCTGAGACTGATTGTGCCAGTGCCGGCCCATTCGCGGGACAAGCCCGCTCCCACAGGAGCCCGCAGTGCCTGAAAGCCCTGCCATCCTGTGGG